>CALDHQ010000335.1 GCA_937894055.1 uncultured Polymorphobacter sp. | reverse complement strand
AAACCAAGAAACCCAAGGCGAAGAAGGTCAAGACCATCGCCGCCAACCCGTCGACTAAGGGCATGATCAAGCCGAGCTAGGCGCGCTTGTGTTCCGATTCACATAATTTGCCCCGCTCATCCCGAGCGAAGTCGAGGGACAAGCCGACGGTTGGGCGCGTCCCTCGACTTCGCTCGGGATGAGCGGGGTTGGTTTTGTTGAAATGAATTGGTGTGGGCGCGTCTTACGCGTCGACCAGCCACGCCAGCGGGTTGTCGCGGATGCGCGGATCGACCGGGCCGGCGGCCAGCGACAGCGCAAAGCGCAGCTTCGCCGCCTGTTCGGCGGGCGGCAGCGGGTTGGCGGGGTGGCCCGGCGTTGCCGGCACCTGGCGGTCGAGAACGCGGCCGTCGTTCAGCAGCACGACGATGCGCTGCGGCGACAGCGCATTGGCGTCGCCCGCCACCTCGATGACGCGCACGCGGTCGCCGATGGCGCGCAGATTGGCGTCGGTGAATGTCGCGGCCTCGAAGCGGCGCGGATCGATGCGGCCTTCGCTCAGCATCAGCGCCGCCAGCAGCGGCAGGCACAGCCGCGCATAGGCTGGCGTCATCTGCGGCACCCATGGCCGGCCGATCATGCGTCCCACCAGCGGCGGCACATGCGCCTGCACTTCGTGGACCTGCGCTGCCGTCACGCCGGCATCGCGGATCATCGCGGCCAGCACGCCGAGTGTTGCATGCGCGGCGCGCCCCGACGGCCACGGCTTGATGCTGACGTCGCCGATGCGCCAGCCGCTGCCGATGCTGGCGCTGTAGCGTTCGATGACGCCGGCATCGAACAGCTTGAAATAGCCGAACGGCCCCTCGAGCGCGTCATGCGGCCCGGTCAGTCCGGCGTTCGCCAGATCGACCGCCGTCACCGCCGCGCGTGCAGCGGCGGCAATCTGCAACGGCAGCGCCTGCGAGCCTTCGACATGCGCCTGCATCGTGCCGCTCGCCTGCGAAACCGCCAGCCCGAGCACATCGGCAAATGCGGCGGGCGGCGTGCCGGCGACGCGCGCGCACGCCAGCGCCGCGCCGATCAGCCCTGCTGTCGCCGGCCGGAAAAATCGCATCCCCTCGGTCGCGGCGAGCCCCAGCCCGCAGGCGATATCGACCCCGACCGCCAGCGCCACCAGCGCGCGGTCGGGCGCTACGGCCGCGCCACGTGCAGCGGCGCGCGCGCACACCGCGTGCAGCGATGCCGTCACCACCGACATCGCATGCACCACCGCGACTTCGTGGACCGCATCCCATTCGAGGCTGTGGATCTGGAAGCCGTTGACGAACGCCGCCGCCGGCGCGGGCAGGCGGCCGCCGCGGCCGAGCAGCGGCGCGTCATCGCCCGCGCCCCACAGCTGCGCGGCAGCGTAAACCCCGTCGGCACCCGGCGCGCTCGATCCGGCAGCGCCGACGGCCAGTGTATCGCCGAGCAGCGCCGTCGCGGCAGCGGCGATTTCGGGGGGCAGCGTGTGCGCTGCGGCGGCAAAAGCGAGGATCGACTGTGTGGGTGTCATGGCGGCAATTAGTCCGACAGCGGGACGGCACCGGTCAAGCCGCGAATGGCGGCATTGGCAGGCGCGCTGCGGATTCTGGCCGACAGTGGCGAATTATCCACTGACCCCGGCGCTATGTCTCTGCTAGGGTGCGCCAAAGCAAGCGGCTGGAGTGGTGCGATGCGTCGAGTATTATTGGGTTTGTGGCTGCTTGCCGCGGTGCCGGTCACCGCGCAGCCGGCACCGGCGCCGAGTCCGTCGGACCTCGCCGCGCAGCCGCTCGACCGCGCCCCCGTCAGCGCGACTCCGGCGTCGACAGCGCCGTCGATGCTCAAGCCCGCACCCACCGACACGACGCAGCCGCGCGTGCGTTCGGTCATCGTGTTCGGCAATGACCCGTGCCCCAAATCGACAAGCAGCGACGAAATCATCGTCTGCGCGCGCCAGCCCGACGAAGACCGCTACCGCATCCCGCCGGGCCTGCGCACTGCCAACGCGGGCGTGCAGGTCAGCCCGTTCGTCCAGGATCGCTCGCTGATGCTCGGCAGCGGCGCCGGCGGTGCCGGTGGCGGCATCGGCCAGTGCTCGACGATCGGGCCGGGCGGCTACACCGGCTGCATGCAGCAGGACATCAACAACTGGGCCAACCCGAACTAGGGGCGCGGCCGGGCCGTCGAAGTGTCACGTCCGGGCGCGCTCGCCTTCCCGGCGATGCTGGCGGGCAGCGCCGCGCTGGCGTTCGGCGGCTGGCTGGTGCGTGAGGCCGATGTCGGGCCGGTGGATGCGGCATTCTGGCGGCTGAGCCTTGCGGTGCTGCCGCTGATGCTGATCGCGCGCCTGGTGCGCCAGCCGATGCCGCCGATGTCGCGCTCGCTGCTGCTGCCCGCCGCGCTCGCCGGATTGTTCTTCGCGATCGATCTGGCGCTCTGGCACCTCGGGCTGGTGCGCACGACGCTGGCGAATGCGACGCTGATCCCCAACGCCGCGAGCTTCCTGCTGCCGCTGTACGGCTTTGCAGTGACGCGCACGCGGCCCACCGCGCGGATGTGGTCGGCGATGGCACTGGCCGCGGCGGGCACGCTGCTGCTGCTCGGCACCAGCTTCGAACTGTCGGCGCGGCACTTCGCCGGGGACCTGCTGTGCATCGGCGCGGCGATTTTCTACACCGGCTACCTCATCGTCATCGACCGCATGCGCGGGAAAGTCGCCGCGGTGCCGACGCTCATCCTCGCCAGCAGCTTCGGCGCGCTCGCACTGTTCGTCATGGCGCAAGCCGGGCAGGGGCCGTTCTGGCCAACCGACTGGCGCCCGGTGGTGGCACTCGCCTTCACCAGCCAGGTGCTCGGCCAGGGGCTGATCGTCTACGCCGTCGGCCACCTCAAGCCGCTCGTCGTCGGCCTGACCTTGCTGGTCCAACCCGCCATCGCCGCTGCCATCGGCGTCGTCCGCTTCGGCGAGGTGCTCGGGCCAACCGTCATCATCGGCGGCGTGCTGGTGCTTTCGGCGCTGGTGCTGGTGCGGCTACCGGCGCGGCGGGTGGCGCCGGAAAGAGCCTCCGGCGGGCAGGGCTGAGCCCTGCACCCGAATGTTGGGGCGAGCTACTTTGCCGGCGGGGCGCCCGGTATCGTCGTCGGGAACGTCGCCATCAGCTTGGTAATGGCCTGGTTGATTTTATTCATGTCCGGCTTCTGCGGGTTGATGGTCTCGGTTGCCTGCCCGTGCCACAGTGCCTGGTTGGTTTTGCCGTCAAAGGCATCGATCGAGAGCTGGCCGGTGCTGTACGTATAGGTGCTCGTCTGCAGGCCCCAGCGTCCCCAGCTTTCGAGTTCGGTCTGGCTCTGGACGCCGGTCGTCAGCACCAGTTTCATGTCGCCCGAATCCGCCTTGACCAGGCCTTTGCTGGCCAGCGACTGCTCGATGCTCGCGACGATTTCCTGCTGGATGACAGGATTGCTGCTGGGGGAGATCTGGACCCATTGGTACGTCTTGTACGCACCGAAATTGACGCCGGGGGCGGTGTTCGAAGAGATCGTCGGCCCCGCAACGGCGCCCGTTGCAACGAACAGGCTCAACACGGCGCTCAGCGCGAGAAGGCGGGTGCGGTTCATAGATAGGCCCTTCAGCAACAGACCGCCAATGCGCGGCTGCACGACTATATCGCAGTGAAACCTGTATTTGAAGCCGTGACTGACCGCGGTGACGTTTGAGCCAATGGGCGTGGGGCGCACCGCTGACGTTTGGCCAAGCGTCTACGATGGGGTGGCAAGCTGACAGGCAATTAGAGCCCACCCCCGACCCCTCCCTTGCAGGGAGGGGAGCAGAAAGTTGGGCAGCGCCAATCAACCGGGTGCAGGCCTCAGGCCTGCCCGCCGGAGGCCCTTAAACTTCAGTACGCCCGCATCGGCTTGCTGAAAATCTTCTGCACCAAAGGTTCGAAGCTTTCGAGGCTGTCGGCTTTGAAGTCGGGGTCGAAGGCGGGGGCATCCCAGCGGTCGACGAGTTTTTCGGCGGTGGCGAACCACGGCTCGTCCTTGAAGCGGTCGCGGGCGTTGCCTTCCTTGCCGAGGAATTCGTAATAGTAGCGGCCCTGGAAATCCTGGTGCCATTTGATCGTGTGGTAGAGGTCGTCCGACACGTAGGGCTTGAGGATTTCGGCGGCGATGGCGCCGTGGTTGGGGATGCTCATCAGCTTGCCGATGTCGTGGCACAGCGCCGCGACGATTTCCTCGTCGGTGGCGCCGTCCCGACGGGCGAGCGTTGCGGTCATCAGGCTGTGCGCGAGCTGGTTGGCGCCGAAGCCGACTTCGATGGCCTCCAACCGGCGCAGCGAGTCCATGATCTGCGTGGCCGCAGTGGTTTTCTGGTGCTTGGCGTGTTCCTGCGCGATGTGGCTCCAGTCTTCCTGGGTGCCTTCAAGCATGGTGGTGAACATCAGTGGTTCCCTTCGGCGGCATAGATTTCACGATAATGCTTGCGCAAGCTGACCTTGTCGATCTTGGCGCTGCCAAGGCGCGGAAGCTGTTCTTTTGACAGCCAGATCTTCGCGGGCACCTTGAACGCGGCGAGGTCGCGCTTGACGAATTCGAGCAGCGACTCGATCTCGAGCGTCTCGCCGGGCTTGGGGTAGACGACGGCGCCGACGAGTTCGCCCATGCGTTCGTCGGGCAGCCCGAAGACGCTGGCTTCGGCGACGGCGGGGTGGCTGTAGATCGCCGCTTCGACTTCGACGCAGCTGATGTTTTCGCCGCCGCGGATGATGATGTCCTTCTTGCGGTCGACGATGAACAGATAGCCTTCGTCATCGAGGTAGCCGATGTCGCCGGTGAGGAACCAGCCCGACGGCAGGAACGCCGCGGCGGTGGCGGTCGGGTTGTTCCAGTAGCCGCGGACGTTGGCGACCGAGCGGATGCAGACTTCGCCGCGTTCGCCGGTCGGCATCGGCTTCATGTCATCGTCGAAGATGCCGATTTCGACGAGCGGCTTCGACGCGCGCCCCGTCGAGTTGGGCTTGCGGCGGTAGCTGTCGCGCAGGTTGCCGGCGCCGACGCCGTTGGTTTCGGTGAGGCCGTAGCCCAAAGCCGGGCGGGCGTTGGGGAAGGCTGTCGCCAGCCGTTCGACGTGTTCGGGCGGGCGCGGCGCACCGCCGCCGGCGATGTCCATCAGGCTCGACAGGTCGTATTTGTCATGGTCGGGGTGCTGCATGAGTTCGAGGCTCATCGTCGGCACGCCGACGAAATAGGTGGCGCGCTCCTTTTCGATCAGCCGCAGCGCATCGCCGGCGTCCCATTTGTGCATGATGACCATCTTGCGGCCGATGGCGATCGACACCAGCATGACGGGCACCGAGCCGGTGATGTGGAACAGCGGCACGTTGAGCAGCATGACCTGCTGTTCGGGCAGCGTCACGCCGGCAGCCTGGCTCATCTGCAGCATCGCGAGGCCGGCCACCAGATAGTTGAGCGCGCCGGTCACCACCGAGCGCTGCGTCGCGACGGCGCCCTTGGGATTGCCCGTCGAGCCGCTGGTGTACATGATCGTCGCATCGTCTTCGGGGCCGATCGGCGGCAGATACCATGGCGCCTTGGGCGCGACCTCGAGCTCGTCCTCAAGGCGCACGCGGCCGAGTTCGTCGGCGACGGCCTTGCTGGTCCGCACCGTCAGCACCTTGACGGGGTTGCCCGCCAGCCGGCGCGCGCGTTCTTCATCGGCGATGACCAGCCGTGTGCCCGAGTCGGCGATGCCGTAGCTGAGTTCCTCGGCGGTCCACCAGGCGTTGATCGGCACGACGACCGCGCCGAGGATGCAGCCGGCGACGAATGCCGACACCCATTCGGGATAGTTGCGCATGGCCACCGCAACGCGGTCGCCCTTGGCGATGCCGTGGCGGTGCTGGAGCACGGCGGCGATGTGGACGGCTTGCGCATAGACCTGCGCGAAGGTCAGGCGTTCATCGCGGTAGACGAGGAATTCCTTGTCGCCCTGCGTCATGAAGAAGAACGCCAGATAGTCGCGCAGGCTGTCGGGTGCCATCTTGAACGTCGGATAGTCGGCGCCGCGCACGGTAGCGGTGACGAGCTCGAACTGGCCGCCGGGTGCGGTCAGTGCTGCAATAGTCTTGTCGAGCAGGACGTCGGCTTCGAACGCCATTTCAGTACCCCATCAGCTTGGCGAGGCGGTCGCCGTTGAACGCGATGTCACCGAAGGTTTCCTGCGCGGCACGGGCGCGCTTCATGTAGAGCCCGATGTCGAATTCGTCGGTCATGCCGATGCCGCCGTGGAGCTGGATGGCTTCGCGGCTGACGAGGTGCAGCGTGTCGTTGGCGGTGGCCTTGGCGAGCGAGGCCATGGCGGGGACATCGGTGCTGCTATCGAGCGCGGCGAGTGCGGCTTCGACGTCGGTGCGCATCAACTCGATGCGCGTGAACAGTTCCGCCATGCGGTGCTGCAGCGCCTGGAAGGTGGCGAGAATCTGCCCGAACTGGACGCGCTGCTTGAGATAGTCGAGCGTCACGCCGAAGCTGTGCTCGGCCAGCCCGAGCATTTCGGCGGCGGTGACGATGCGCGCGCGGTCGAGCAGCCGGTCGAGCAGGTCGCTGCCGCCGAGATAGGCGTCGGCGCCGACTTTGACGTTGGCCAGTGTGACGTGCGCATGGCTGCGCGAGTCGGTGAGTTTGCGCGTCGCGAGGCTGAGCCCGGCCGCGTCGGCGGGCACCGCGAACACGCCGACACCATCGGGCGTTTGCGCCGCGACGATGAACAGCGCCGCACCATGCGCTTCGTGGACGAACGCCTTGGTGCCGCTAAGCGTCCAGCCGTCGCCCGACTTGCTGGCGGTGGTGGCAATCGCCGCCGGGTTGTGGCGCGGGCCTTCGTCGATGGCGAGCGTGCCGATGGCTTCGCCCGAGGCCAGCTTGGGCAACCATTTTTGCTTTTGCTCTTCACTGCCCGCTGCCTTGAGGATTTCAGCCACAAGGAAGATCGACGAGGAGACCGGCACAGGCGCGAGCGCGCGGCCAAGCTCTTCGGCAATGACGCAAAGCTCCAGATAGCCTAGGCCGAGCCCACCATATTCCTCGGGGATCGCTGCGCCCAGAAAGCCCATCTCGCCCAGACCTTGCCAGAGGGCGCGGTCAAAGGGTTCAGAGCCTTCCAAAATGGCGCGCACGGCCGTGGTCGGGCACTTGTCAGCCAGATAACGGCGCGCCTGTTCCTTCAGTTGCTGTTGTTCAGCCGAAAATTCGAAATCCATCTGTGCATCCTCACCTAGCCCCGTCTTACAGCGGGGCCTGATCCTGAAACTCAGATTATCCCTTCGCGAGCGAGAGGAAAGTCAAACTTTACGTCGATCAGGTACACGTGATGGCGCATGGGGCTGGGTGGTTGATTGCGGCAGCTTGCGATCATCAAGGTGCCGTAGCGGATTCAAGGGATTGGCTCGGTACCTTAGGCCGCATAAGGGTTTGCGGGTCTTTGCAAAAAAAATTCAGCGC
>CALDHQ010000334.1 GCA_937894055.1 uncultured Polymorphobacter sp. | reverse complement strand
CCCGATGTGCAGGGTCAGGTGTTGCTGGATGGGCATGACATCAATGCATGGTCGCGTGATGATTTGGGCCCACACCTAGGCTATTTGCCACAAGACATTGAGTTGTTCGAGGGCACGATTGCCGAGAACATTGGACGCTTTGGTGATTTGAAATCAGAGTGGGTGATTGATGCGGCTCAGCGCACAGGCATTCACGACATGATTTTGCGTTTCCCCAAAGGGTATGACACACCCATGGGCGAGGCGGGGGGCTTGTTGTCGGGCGGTCAACGTCAGCGCATTGGTTTGGCCCGTGCCATGTATGGCATGCCAGCTTTGGTGGTGCTGGACGAACCCAATGCCAACCTAGACGACGAAGGCGAAAACGCTTTGGTGCGCGCTGTGCAAGGCTTGAAGGCACAAGGCAAGACGGTGGTGCTGATCAGCCATCGCCCTGGCATTGTGAGCGTGGCCGATCGCTTGTTGATCTTGCACGAAGGTGGTGTGCAAGCCAGCGGCCCGCGCGATGGCGTGTTCGGGCTCCTTCGACATCTGGTAGGCCGTCCGCACGCGTTCGTACGAGTCGGCGTCGCGCTGCACCAACTCGGAGAGTTTGCGGCGGAGCTCGTAGGCGTGGACGGTGAGCTGCTTCATCTGGTCCTCGACGGCGGCGTACTTCTGCGCCGCGCGCGCCAGTTCGCAGCGCCACGGCTGCGTGCCAGCTTGCTGGGCGCCGGCCTGCTGTCGGCACTCGGCACGCCGCAGCAGCAGCAACGCCTGCAAGAGCGCATAGCCGAAGAGCGCCTGAACGAACAGGTCGGGAGGCCCTTCGGTCAGGCTCAGGTAGGCCATCGCGCCGACCACTGGCGGCGCCAGCTGGATGCCCAGCGTGGCGCGCTGCGCCAGCGGCAGCGGCGCCAGCACCGCATGGCGCTGCAGGATCAGCGATTCCAGCGTCAGCCATGCCAGCACCCCGGCGCCGAAGAACAAGGCGCCCCACGCCGGGTAACCGAGGCTGCCGCCCACAGCCGCAGCCACAAACTTGACGCCAACCGTGGGCAGGTACAGCACCGAGGTGGACGCCAGCGGATCACGGCCTCCCTGCCAGACGCGACCGCTGAACCAGGCTCCGTAGGCCAGTTGACCGGCCACGCCGAGCAGCCACAAGCCCACCGCCGCGGCATGCGCATAGGGCTCGGCGACCAAGGCCATCAGCATCGTGGTCAGCGGGATCAGCGCGACAAAGCCTGCCTGGCCCGGGTGCTCGATTTCGGCCCGGGCGGCCGCGGCATGAGCCGTACGCTGGGGCGGGTCAGCGCGCTTCGGGTTCGCTCACGAAGCCGACCTTGGCCAAGCCGGCGTTGAACGGTCTCGGGGCGGTTCAGGAGATCGCGCGCGAGCGCCGGGCAGTTGCTGCCGCGACGGGACGGGGATGACCCATGACTGACAACATCAACGACGACCTTGCTCTCGAGGGCGCTCTCGAGGAGACCCTCGAGGAGCGGGTTGAGACGTCGAACGCCGCGGCCGCCCTGCCCAAGCACAGCTTCCTGAACCGGCTGTACACCGGCACCGGCGGCTTCGAGCCGTGGCCACATCGCCGGGTCGCCGGTCACCGGGCCGGGCGAGACGCCCTCGTCGTCGAACAGCGAGCCCTCGCAGAACACCAGGGTGCTGGTGTGGTGCAGCACTTTGGCCACGGACCGCAGCTGGTGCTCGGCCGGGCGGAAGAAGCTGGTCTTCATCTCGACGGTGGCCACGCCGCCGGCGTGGCCGGTCATGCTGCGCGCCACCATGGCCATGGCCACGTCCAGCAGCGTCATCACCACGCCGCCATGGGCCACTTCCCAGGCGTTGAGGTGGGCCTCGTCCAGGTCGACCCGCAGCTCGGCATGGCCGGGGCTGTAGCCGTGCAGTTCAATGCCCAGCGATTCCACAAACGGCACACGCACAGGGAACGGAATGGGCGACGCCTTGTGGCGGATGGTTCTGCTCATGACGCCCTCAGCCGATGACCACGCTGATGCCGCCGTCCACCACCAGGTGCGTGCCGGTGACGAACGCCGCATCGTTGCTGGCGAGGTAGAGCACCGCGCCGGCAATGTCGTTCGGATCGCCGGCGCGACGCAGCGGCTGCATCTGTCCCGACGCCTCGACAAGTGCTGCCGCCATCTGGTCGGCGGCGGGGCGGTCGAGCCCGGCGGCAATGCCGAAGATCGGCGTGACGATGACGCCGGGGCACACCGCGTTGACGCGGATGTTGTGCACCGCGAGTTCGGCGGCGGCGAGCTTCGACAGATGGATGACGCCGCCCTTGGCGACGCCGTAAGCGAGGCCCCAACCGGCTTCGAGACCGGCGATCGAGGCGATGTTGACGACGGCACCGCCACTGCGCGCGATCATCAGCGGTGCGGCGTGCTTCATGCCGAGCATCGGCCCACGCAGCAGCAGTGCGAAGGTCGAATCCCAGCCCTCGCAGGTCATGTCGACAACGCCGAGCGGCGTGCCGCCAGTGCCGGCGTTGTTGACCAAGATGTCGAGGCCACCGAAGCTGTCGGCAGCGGCCTGCACGGCGGCAGCGATATCGGCTTCCTGCGTGACGTCGCAGTGGCGGTAGGCGACCTTGCCGGCGAAGCGGCGTTCAAGCATCGCGCCCTTTTCGTCCTGCATGTCGGCGACCAGCACCCGCGCGCCTTCGGCCACGAAGCGCTCGACCGTCGCCAGCCCGATCCCCGAACAGCCGCCGGTGACCAGCGCGACCTTGCCGTCGAAGCGCCCGCTCAACGGACTTGCCGCGACAGATAGGCGGCTTCGTGGATGGCGTTGCCGTACGAGCGCGGGGTGCGCGCATCGCCGACAACGTGCACGGTGACCGACGCCGCAGCGAGCGCGGTTTCGAGCGTGTTGTCGGTGCGGCGACCGGCGCAGATGATCACCGTGTCGGCCTCGGCAGTTTCGCTACCGTCGGCGGTGCTGAACGTCGCGGTGCCCTTGCCGAGCCCGGTCAGCGTCTTGCCGGTTTCCGCGGCGAGCCCGAAGTGCGCCATCATCCCCATGATCGCCCAGACGCGCGACCCGATATAGTTCGCCGGGGCATAGGCCGGACCGGAGTCGACCAGCCGTACGTCATGGCCGCGCAGCTTGAGATCGAGCGCCAGTTCGGCGCCTTCGGCAGCGCCGTAGACGATGACGCGCTTGCCGACCGCGGCGGGCTTGTCGCGGCGCATGACTTCGTCGATGCGCACCGCCAGCCCCGCAGCACGCGCGGCATCGAGCCCGTCGACGGCGATTTCGACCGGCGCCGCGCCAACGGCGATGACGACCACATCAGGCGCTTCGGCCATGATTTCGGCGACGCCGGCATTGACGCCGGTGCGCACGTCGACGCCGCTTTTGGCGATCATCTTGCGGTGATAGCTCGGCTGGTAGCGCAGCATTTCCATGTTGGGCAGCGCCGGATAGTTGCCGGCCCAGTCCATCGCGCCGCCAAGGCTAGCTTCGCGTTCGAACAGCACCACCTTGTGGCCGATTTCGTCAGCGGTGAGCGCATATTCCATGCCGCCCGAGCCGCCGCCGACGACGACAATCTTGCGCGGGCGGCGGGTCGGCACGATGCGGAATTCATCCTCGCGGCCGAACACCGGATTCTGCGCCGAACCGGCCCAGCCCTTGCCGAAGATGTTGCCCTGCAGCAGCGACGCGCCGGTGTGCGTCGACAGGCGGATTTCGTCCTCGCGGCCCTGGCGCATCTTTTCGGGGAAGTCGGGATCATCGAGCGACAGGCGGCAGACGCCGGCAAAGTCGGCGCCGGCTTCATCGACCATCGTGCGCAGGTGATCGGGCGTGATGAGGTTCGCCGAGCCGATCAGCGGCATGTCGATGCCGCGCTTTTGCAGTGCCGCACGCAGCGTCTGGATGTTCGACTTGTTGATGACCTTCGCCGAATAGAACGACGGGCCGATGAACTCGGTCGAGTGGACGTCGGGACGGCGGCTGGGTGCGCCCAGCATCGAACCGAAGGTGCAGTCGAGCACAGCGATGCCGAGCGCGTGCAGGCGCGGCGCATAATGTTCGGCGAAATATTCGATGTCGTAGCCGCCTTCGAGGTTCTCATCGACGCACAGCCGCGGCACGATCGGGAAGTCCTTGCCGCACAGTTCCTGCGTGCGCTTGATGATCGCCTCGCACATGTAGAAGCGGTCGGCATATTTGTCGGTGCGGCCCTGGTTCGACAGCAGCGACAGGTTGGTGTGCGGCAGCGAGCCGTGGCAGAAATGGAACGACAGGAAGTCGAAGCCCGCCTCCTTGGCGCGGCGGCCGGCCTGCGCGAAGCATTCGACGATGTCGTCATATTCCTCGGTCGGCACGACGCCGCTCGATGCGTTGCCGATGACATAGGCGTTGGACGGCCCCCAGGCGACGGTGCCGGGAATCCAGCCCTTGCCCGGCGGCAGCGGAATGGTCGTACCCAGCCCGGGGATCAGGCCGCCATAGAACAGCTGGATGCCTGCCAATGAACCGTTGTTCTTGATCTCGGCGACGGTGTCGCGGAATTCGATGACATAGTCTTCGTCATACAGCCCGAGCATACGTTCGTTGATCAGCCCGTCGCGGCGCACGCAGGTGGCGCCGACAATGACGGCGCTGTAGCCGCCCGCTGCCAGCGAGCCATAGGCCGCCGCCAGCCGCCGCGTCGCATAGCCCTGCGGGTCGGACATGTTGAGCGTCGTCGGCTCGTGGATGATACGGTTCTTGAAATGCAGACCCTTGGCGTCGAAGGGCTCGAATAGCTTGCTCGTCATGCGCACTCCCCAATGTCGCCGTGGCACCTCTGCGGGGGCCTCGTGTCGACCAGATTAAGTCATTTGACCTAAATTCGCCTGAGTCGTACGAGTGAGTCCGATGCAAGTCAATCCGCAACCCGAACTGCCCGCTGCAAATGACAGCGACACGCGCCGCCGGCTCAAACGCGTCGCGCGCCAGCTGTTCGCCGAGCGCGGCATCCGCGACGTCACGGTGCGCGAAATCGCGCGCGAGGCCGGCCAGCGCAACCAGGGTGCGGTCGCCTATCATTTCGGCACTAAGGAAGCGCTGCTCACCGAGCTGCTCATCGACGGCGCAGCGCAGATCGAGGCGCGGCGGCGGGTTTTCCTCGACGCGGTCGAAGCGCGCGGCACGCCGGTTTCGGTGCGCGATGCGGTGGCGGCAATCGTCATCCCCTCGGCCGAATTTTCGGACGAGGACGCCGAATATGGCGCGCACTTCAACCGCTTCCTGCTCCAGCTCAGCGCCGTCGATTCGCAGTTCGTCGACCGCACGCTCGAAGGCCGCTGGAACGAAGGCTACCAGCGCTGCCTTACGCACCTGCGCAAGGCGATGCCCGACTGCCCGCCGCGCGTGCAAAGCCGCCGCTTCCTGTTCCTCGGCAACTATATCTCCAGCCTGCTGGCGCAGCGCGAAGCCAAGATGGTCGACGGCCTGCGCCACCCGACCTGGCGCGCGCGCGAAACGCTCGATGACATTGTCCTGACTGCCGCGGCATTGGTCGAGGCGCGCTAAGGGCCTCCGGCGGGCAGGCGTGACGCCTGCACCCAATTGTGAGACGGCGCCAACAACGCCACGTAGCGACTGATGCACCGGCGCAAGTGTCGGGTGCAGGGGTCACCCCTGCCCGCCGGAGGCCCTTAGCCTAAGTCCGCCGCACGACCAGCCCGGCGCCCCAGCCCGCCAGCAATGCGGCAGCGACGGCGGCCAACCCGTAAGCCAGCGAATGGTTGTGCGCGGCGACGAAGACCCAGCGTTCGAAGCCTGACTTGTCGATTTCGATCGGGCTGGTCGATTGCGCGATGACTTCGCCGTTCTTGATGAGGAAGATTTGCGCGGTGTAGCTGCCGACCGGCACCGAGCTCGGGATGGCGATGCGGGCGCGGTAGAGGATGTTCTGGCTGATGCCGACGGCGCCTTCGTGTTCGGCGAACAGCCCGTTGCGGCGGCGCAGGTCGATCAGGCCGTGCTCGAACTCCTCGGTCTCGGCGGGCGTGGCGTTGCCGGTGGGCGAAAGCTGGAGGCTGTCGACGCCGATTTCCCAGATGGTTGCGGTGCGCTGGTCGACGAGCTTGGCGATGGGTTTGGAGGTCGCCACTGCGTAGAAGCCCGGCGCACTTTCAAAGCGGGCGCTGCGCGTGTTGACCCAGATGCCGGCGACGCGGGCCTTCTTGCGCACGGTGACCGGCTCGGCCGGGCCGCGCATCACCACTGCCAGCCCCGGCGGCTCGTCGGGGACCTGGCCGTTGGCGTATTGGATGGCGCCGAATACCAGCAACTCCGCGCCCTTGAAGGTGTAGATGATGTCGATGCGGCTCTGGCTGATGTCGGTGATCAGCTTGACCGGTGCGGCGGCGGTGCATGCCAGCCAGATCAGCGCCAAGGCGAGCAAGCGGCTCATGCGGCGTAGATCGTGAACAGTTCGGACGGCGCCACCGTCAGCCCGTAGGCAACGCGCGCCGCGACCGCGAGGACGATCAGCGCGAGGAACAGCCGCAGCCGTTCGGGCGGGAGTTTCTGCGCGGCCTGGACGCCGAACTGCGCGCCGATGACGCCGCCGGCGAGCAGCAGAATGGCCAGCACGATATCGACGGTCTGCGACTGCACCGAGTGCAGCAAGGTGGTGACCGCGGTGACGAAGATGATCTGGAACAGGCTGGTGCCGACCACCATCTTCGCGGGCATGCCGAGCACATAGATCAGCGCCGGCACGATGATGAAACCGCCGCCGATCCCCATGATCGCGGTCAGCACACCCGTCGCGATGCCGAGCAGCAGCGGTGCCAGCGGCGAGATGAATAGCCCCGAGTCGCTGTAGCGCATCTTGAACGGCAGCGACGTGACCAGCGGGTTGCGCGCGCGCATCCGCGTCGGCGCGACCTGCCCGGCCTTTTGTGCGGCGAGCGCGGCCAGCGCCTCGCGCAGCATCAGCCCGCCGATGGTGCCGAGGAAGACGACGTAGATGATGTTGATCGTCACATCGATCTGGCCGAGCGACTGCAACAGCTTGAACAGCATCGACCCCAGCCCGGCGCCGACAATGCCGCCGCCGATGAGCACCGCGCCGATGCGGACATCGACGCCGCCGCGCTTCCAATAGGCCAGCGCCACCCGGTAGGTGTTCATTTGCACCTGCACGGTGTCGTCAATGTTGACGCCATAGCCGCCGGCCATGGCAAAGGCCAGGGGCACGCGACGTTGCCAGGCCCATTCAAAAACACGCCGGTCGCGCGCCTCCAGGCCGTCAAAGCTCAAACTCAGTCGCCCCAGGCGGTCGCCACGGCGCTGACCAATGTCTTCACGGGCCGGCCGGCGCGCAGGGATTGCTTGGTCATCAGGCTGCCCACATACGGGTCACCCACGCCACCGCAGCCCAGCACGGCCGCACCGGCTGCGATGTCGTCGATCGGCGCCATCGCTTCCACGCGGCGATCGAAGTTCCGCGGCATCCAGTCGGCCGATCCGATGTAGTACTCGGGATTTCCGCCGTTCGAGAAGAAGGCGATGCGCG
>CALDHQ010000333.1 GCA_937894055.1 uncultured Polymorphobacter sp. | reverse complement strand
ATCCCCGTGCGTTCGACTACCCTTAGGATGTCGGCGTGAAGAGAGAGATCGGCACCGCTCGCGATCGACATGCGACCGTTGATGAGATCGAACGACAGATTTTCCAGGCCGACGATCGGACCGAGTTCGCGCTTGAGCACCGCGACTTCGTCACCGCAGTCCATGCCATGGATTTCGAAAATGACGCCGTCCGGATGGTACGGGAGGGCCTCGGCAACGGGCGTCGGTTCACCCGAGCAGCTTCTGCAATCGTCGGCTCCCGCGGCATCTTTTGAGATACCGCTCTGACCGTCTAGCTCGGCGGTCATCCCGGTGGTCGATATGGCCGCGATCACGGCTTCGACTGTGAGGCCGGACGCGACATCAACGTCGAGCAGGCCAAGTTTGGGCTGGAACGACAAAAACCGCTCATCTCCAACGAGTGGGATCAGCGCTTCCCTGAGAACCCGAACCTCGTTCTGGCAGTCAAGCCCCTGCACCTTGAAGCGCCACCGGCGCTCTATCGCTATGGGGCTCGTCCCGATTTGATCGAACATAGCGTCACCTCGACTTTTCGACATGACACCCTCTATACAGCCTGAAGTCACTAGAGGGTCAAACGATATGTCCACCGAGCCGCTCAGCATCGGGAGTCTCGCCAAAGCCACCGACACCAAGGTGGAGACGATCCGCTATTATGAGAGCATCGGCTTGTTGGCGGCGCCCGCCCGAACAAAGAACAACTATCGCGCCTACACCGCCCAACATCTCGCACGGCTCAGTTTCGTTCGCAGGGCTCGCGCGCTGGGATTCTCGATCGACCAGGTTCAGGAGTTGCTCAAGCTCGCCGACCAGAAGGATATTTCGTGCAAGGCGGTGGACGCGATTGCGCGGGAGCATCTGGCCGAAATCGACCGAAAGCTACGCGATCTGAATACATTAAGGTCTGAGCTGAGCAATGTGATTGTCCAGTGCGGGCAGGGCACCATTTCCGAGTGCCGCATCATCGAGACATTGGCACCGGATTCCGCCACGTTCAGCTGAGCAGGACGGCTGATGATGGGACCGTTCGCATTTTGAGCAGGTAATGCAAATAGGTCGCAAAATCGCTTGACCCTCTAGCTGCTAGAGGGTGTAGGCGCGACGTATGTTGACGCTTTCTGGCAGCCTTCACTTTTTATCGATTCGTCGGCGGACGGCTGCACTGTTGCGCGCGTTGGCGGTCCTCTGCGCCGTCTTGCTTACCCTTGGGACAAGCGTCGCTGCCGATGCGCAAACGACCGACGTCCAGACGGCATGGCGGCTGCTCGACTATATGGCGGTCGATTATGGCGGCGCTGTCAGCGGTGGACAGGTGAAGAGCGCCGCAGAATATGCCGAAATGACCGAATTCGCGGGCTCGGTATCGGCTCGCCTATCGACGCTGCCGCCCGCGCCGGCGCGCGGGCAGCTGATCGCGGGCGCAGCTCGACTTCAGAGGGTTATCGCCGCGAAAGGGACTCCTGAGGAGGTCGCTCGCATCGCCCATGGCCTCGCCGCCGATCTGCTCAAGGCCTATCCCGTGCCGCTCGCGCCGGACAAGGCGCCAGATTTGACGCGCGGCGCCACCTTGTTCGCGCAGAATTGCGCGAGCTGCCACGGCATGACCGGGGATGGGCATGGCCCCGATGCTGCAAAACTCACGACGCCGCCGATCGCTTTTAGCGAGGTGACGCGCGCGCGGCAGCGCAGTCCCTTCGCGCTCTACCAAGTCATCGACCAGGGCATTGACGGCACTGCGATGCAAAGCTTTGCGAACTTGCCGAGCGAAGATCGCTGGGCCCTGGCCTTCTATGCCGGTCGCTTCGCCTTTCCCGATGCTCTTGCAAGCCAGGGCGAGCGGCTGTGGAAGTCCGATCCCGACCTGCGGCACAGGATTCCCGACCTGACGACATTGGCGGGGCTGACACCCGAGGTCCTTGCGAAGACGATCGGACCAGACAGGGCGGACGCGGTGATCGCCTATCTGCGCCGCCACCCGGACGCGGTGATCCGGCAGGCTCCCGGTTCGCTGACCACCGCGCGCGAAAAACTGGCACGGAGTCTTGCCGCCTATCGTGGTGGCGACCGCCACGCGGCCCAGGAACTCGCGCTCGCCGCCTATCTCGACGGATTCGAGCCGCTCGAGCCGATGCTGACCGCGCGCGACGCGACGCTCATGGGGCATATCGAAAGCGCCATGGGCGAGTTCCGGGCATCGCTCCAGCAAGGTCGCCCCGCCGACGAGATCGCCACGCGCGTCGAGGTGCTCAATGGCCTGTTCGACGATGCTGACGCGGCATTGTCCCCGGATGCCGCGAGTAGCGCCTCGACCTTCCTTGGTGCATTCACCATCCTGCTGCGGGAAGGGCTCGAAGCTCTGCTGATCGTCGTCGCGATGATCGCTTTCTTACGCAAGGCCGAGCGGCCGGAAGTGCTGCCCTACGTCCATGGCGGCTGGATCGGCGCGCTCGTCGCCGGCGCGATCACCTGGGTGATCGCGACCTATGCAATCGGAATCAGCGGCGCGAGCCGGGAGCTTACCGAAGGGTTTGGATCGTTGTTCGCGGCCGTCGTCCTGCTCTCCGTGGGAATATGGATGCACGGCAAGGCGCAGGCGGACCAATGGCAACGCTACATCCGCGAGAAGATGTCGCGCGCACTGTCGCGGCAGTCGGCCTGGTTTATGTTCGGCTTAGCCTTCATCGTTGTTTATCGCGAGGTGTTCGAGACAGTCCTATTTTATGCTGCGCTTTGGACCCAAGGCAACGGCGGCATGATGCTGGCCGGCGCCGGTTCGGCACTCCTGCTACTCGGCCTCATCGCCTGGGCCATGCTGCGCTATAGTCGCGACCTGCCGATCGCGAAATTCTTCGCCTACAGCGCTTGGCTAATGGCAATGCTCACCGTCGTTCTCGCGGGCAAAGGCGTGTCGGCGCTGCAGGAAGCCGGCATCGTCGGCATCACGCCGGTCGCGGGCGGGTTCCGGGTGTCCATATTCGGTATCTTCCCCACCTTACAGTCACTGGCCGCTCAATTTCTGATGCTCATCGCTGTGTTCGGTGGCTTTATTCTCAATCGGTGCCGTGTCGCGGCGGCAGCCCCGTGATGCAGCCCAAGCGTACGAGCAATATTCAACGTGAGGGGCTCGCGCTGGCCAGACTTGTTCAACGGCGTTTTGCTTGCAGCGCTGTTCCTCAATTTGGCGCTGGCCATCATCTGTCAGGCGTTCGCCGAACTGGCGTCCGCAGCGCACCTGGCTTCCCAACCGACCGTGACGCGGCTATAGCCCTGATGATGACGGTCGGACAATCATGGTGGCGCAGACTGGGCGGCGCGCTTGCGGCGTGCTTGGTCGCGTTGTTGATTCTTGCGCCATTGGCCGATTCGTTCGTCTGCCTTGACGATGAGGCGATAACAGAT
>CALDHQ010000332.1 GCA_937894055.1 uncultured Polymorphobacter sp. | reverse complement strand
TGGATGAAGGCTCGGCATCGGCGGCGGAAATCGTCGCCGGCGCGCTGCAGGATCACCGGCGCGCGCTGGTCATCGGCATGCGCAGCTTCGGCAAGGGCTCGGTGCAGACGCTGATCCCGCTGTCGGATGAAACCGCGTTGCGGCTGACCACGGCGCGCTATTTCACGCCGTCGGGGCGCTCGGTGCAGGAAGCCGGCATCGAGCCCGACATCATCGTGCCGCAGCTGACCGATGCCAATTACAAGGAACGCCCGCGGCTGCGCGAGGCCGATTTGCAGCGCCATCTGATCAACGAGATCAAGACCGACGACAAATACATCGAAGCCGACATGAAGGCCGATCCGCGCTTTGCCGAAACCGCCGAGGCGCTGAAGAAGCGCGGTGTCACGGATTTCCAACTTTACTATGCCATCAACCTGCTCGAACGGCTCAACCCGAACTATGTGCCGCCGGCACCGGTGATTGCGACTGCGGCAAAGTAGACAGGGTGCGGCTGTTTGACGTGCTGCCAGCCTGTGTTAGTGGCGCAATCGTTCCTCGAACCGGGTGAAAGCAGTGCTGCGCAAAGTTTATGACTGGACCCTCGAACGCGCCGGCCGGCCGACTGCCGAGCGCTGGCTGGCGTTCATTTCGTTCGCCGATTCGAGCTTCTTCCCGGTGCCGCCCGATGTGATGCTGATCCCGATGTATCTGGCGCGGCCGGAGAAATCGATCCGCTACGCCACGATTGCCACCATCACCTCGGTGCTTGGCGCATTGCTCGGCTATGCCATAGGTGCCGCGCTCTACCACACCATCGGCATCCCGCTCCTGCACTTCTATGGCTATGAAGCGACGTTCGCGCGCTTCACGACGCAGGTGAATGAATATGGCGGCTGGCTGATGCTGGCGTTCGCGTTCCTGCCGATTCCGTACAAGGTCGCGACGATCGCCGCGGGCACCACCGGCATGTCGATTCCGGTGCTGATTCTGGCGTCGATTGCCGGTCGAGGCGGGCGCTTCTTCCTCGTCGCTTTCCTGATGCGGCGCTACGGCGACACCGCGCGCCACCTGATCGACAACCACTTCAACAAGCTGGCGCTGATCTTCAGCGGGCTATTCGTCGGCGGCTTCGTGGTCGTGCACTATGCGTCGTGAACAAGCGGCCAACGCGCTGGTATTGCTCGGCGCGGCAGGGCTGATCGGCGGCGCGCTGCTGTCGCAGTTCGTCGGCGGGCTGTTCCCGTGTGAAATGTGCTACTGGCAGCGCTGGCCGCATCTCGCCGCCATCGCGCTCGGCCTGCTCGCCTGGGCACTCGGTTCGAACCGCGCACTGACTGCGCTCGCCGCGATTGCGGTGCTGGTCAGCGGCGCCATCGGCGTCTTCCACGCCGGCGTCGAATATCATTGGTGGGAAGGCGTGACGACCTGCACCGCCACACCCGTCACCGGCACCACCTCGGAAGTGCTCGGCAGCATCATGGCGACGCCGCTGATCCGTTGCGATGCGGCACAATGGACGCTGTTCGGCATCTCGCTCGCCGGTTACAACGCCATCCTTTCGGGGCTTATCGGCGGAGGCGCATTGTGGCTGCTACGGAAACCGCGCTGAACCACCTGCCGGGCGACCGGCGCGACAGCGTGGCATCGATGCTGCGTGTCGACCACGCCGGCGAATTCGGCGCCTCGCGCATCTACGCCGGCCAGCTCGCCGTGCTCGGCAACCGCCACCCCGCCGCCGCCGAAATCGCCCGGATGCAGCAGCAGGAACAGCGCCACCTCGACTGGTTCGACGCCGAACTCACCAAACGCCGCGTCCGCCCGACCGCGCTCCAGCCGTTCTGGAACGTCGCCGGCTTCGCGCTCGGCGCCGCCACGGCATTGCTCGGCCCCCGCGCTGCCATGGCCTGCACCGTCGCCGTCGAAACCGAAATTGACCGCCACTATGCCGAACAATTGGAAGAATTGGGCGATAGCGATCCCGAACTGTCGGCAATGGTCGCCGATCGCCTGATTGCGGGCGTCCATCGTCCCAATGCCGAAGTGCTGGCGCAAGGGTGGGCGAACATCGCCTCCTCGCTGTTCGGCGGGCTTCCGACCACTGGCGCCATTGCCCGCACC
>CALDHQ010000331.1 GCA_937894055.1 uncultured Polymorphobacter sp. | reverse complement strand
ATTCGTTTTTGTAGAGAAGAGCCTCCGGCGGGCAGGCCTGAGGCCTGCACCCATTAGTGGGGCGCGCCTAGCCACCAGTCTTGTCGCCATCCGGCGATGTCGGTGATGGCGGTGCCCGTGGCGTCGCGGGCCGGGGCGTAGTGGAAGCGGGCTTCGATCAGTTGGCAGGTCGTTTCATCAAGTATCGCCGAGCCGCTTGAGGCGATCACGCGGCAATGTTCGACGCCACCGTCAGCCCGCACGTCGAAATGCACCGTCACCGCACCGCCAATGCCTGCCTCGCGCGCCGCCTTCGGATAGTCGCGGTTGCTGATGCTGCCGCTCGCCCAGCGCGCGCGGATGATGCCGCCGCCGCTGCCATTGCCCGAACCGCCTGCGTTGGCGGCGATGCCCATGCCAGCTTCACCTGCAGCGATAGTCGGTGCCGCCGCAATAGCCGGTGCCACTGGCGACAGTGCAGCAGGTACCGGTGCCGGCTTGGCAGCTTTGGCGGGCATCGCTGCCACCACCGCAGGTGGTGGCAGCGGTACAGGGGGCGACGCCGCGATGTTCGCAAGTTCGATCGCGGGCGCTGGCGGCGGCGCGACCGGCACGACCGAATGCAACAGCAATGCGAGCAACGTCACATGCACCGCGATCACGATCGCGGCGATGCCGAAGCGGCGAGGGGAGGCGTCGGTCATGTAGTGTGCAGGTGCGATTATGGCGCCGCGATTTCAAGCAGCCTTAGCCTCTCCCTTCAGGGGAGAGGCCGACTCGGCCTGGGGGCCGAGCGGGTGAGGTCTTGTGGCAGCCCTATCGCCAGCACCCGGCGCGATGCTCTCGGTGCAGGAAGTGCGTCGTGCCTGTGCATGGGCTGTGCCTGACAAGCCCTCACCCGCTCGCGCCCCGGCGCGAGTCGACCTCTCCCCCTGAAGGGAGAGGTAAAAAATGGCTGCAGGCCTCAGGCCTGCCCGCCGAAGGCTCTTAAACTGTGCTGTCCATCACCACGTCAATCAGCAACGGCGCATTGGCTGACAGGCCGCGCGTCAACGCCTCACGTAACCCATCAAGCGTTTCGACGCGCACCGCGGCGACGCCTTGCGCCTCCGCCAGTCCGACGAAGTCGATCGGCGGGTCGGTGAAGTCCATCGCGACGAACACGTCTTCGCGGGCGCTGTGGTCACCGATGGCGCGGGTGCGTTGCTTGAGGATGCGGTAGCTGCGGTTGTTGAGGATGACGAAGACCAGCGGCAGCCGGTAGTGCGCTGCGGTCCACAGCGCCTGGACCGAATACATTGCGCTGCCGTCGCCTGACAGCGCCACGACCGGCCGGCCGGGTTTGGCGAGCGCGGCGCCGATGGCTTGTGGCAGCCCCATGCCGATGCCGCCGCCGCGCATGCCGAAATAGCTGTCGGGGTGGTTCGACGGGATGAGGTGGCGGATGAAGTTCATGCCGCTCGACAGTGCTTCCTCGATGACGATGGCGTCGTCGGGGAGGAGTTGGCCGATGGCGTGGATGACCGGTAGCGGGCGCAGCGGCAGCAGGTGCGCCTCGGCCTCGGCCTTGGCGACGAGCGCCGCCTTGGTCGCGGCGAGCTTGGCAGCGATGCCGTCGGCGCGGTCGGTCGCGGGCGTCATCAGGCTGGCCACGGCGGCGCTCAGATCTGGCAGCGTCGCCTTGGGCTCGCCGAGGATGGCGGCGGCGGCGGGGAAGTTCTTGCCAATTTCCCAGGCGTCGGTGTCGATATGGACCAGCGGCATGCCGGGCGGCAGCGCCTCGATGCCGGCGGCTTGCGACTGGGTGAGCAGGTCGGCGCCGACCGAAATGACGAGGTCAAAGTCCTTGAGCGCGGCGCGGTAGGCAGGCGTCATGCGCGGGATGCTGCCGCCGTAGAGCCGGTGCGATGCCGGGAAGGCGGCGGTGTTCGCCATGCCCTCGAGATAGACCGGCGCGCCGATCAGTTCGGCGAGCTCGGCGAGTTCCCCGTAGGCGTCGCCGCGCGGCACTGCGTCACCGGCGAAGATCACCGGGTTCTGCGCATGTGCGATCATTTCGGCGGCGAGGTTGATCGCGGCGGTGTCGCCGCGTAGCCCCGGCGCGACGCGCGTTGGTGCCAGAAGGTCGAGATCTTCGATCGAATTCGTCAACAAATCGCCCGGAATCGACAGGAAAACCGGCCCTGTCGGGTGCGTCAGCGCGACTTTGGCGGCACGGCGGACCGCGCGCGGCAGGTCCTCGAGGCGCGTCACCTCGTACGACCATTTGCACAGCGGCCGCGCCATTGTGGCCAGGTCGTCCCACAGCAGCGGCTCGGTCAGCGCGATGGTGGTGTCCTGCTGCCCCGCCGTCACCAGCACCGGCGTGGTGATGGTCTTCGTGGTGTAGGTGATCTGACGCGCGACGGTGCCCGTGGGATCTCGAAAGTCGCAACGAACATCGAGCGTACGACCAGTCGGCGCGTTGGCCAACGTGACGGTGTACGTGAGGTCGGGCCGATCGGCCGCGCGAAAGGCCGCGACATACATCGCCGACGCGCGCAGATGCGCCAGCACCGCCGTCGAGTCGGGCATGCCCATCTCGATAGGATTGAGGATCGGCCCCTGCGCCTGCGCCTCGACATCGCGCGCGCCGGCAGTGAAAATACTGAAGCAAACCCCTATGCCATAGCAGCGGCCATGCTGGCCTATCTGGGTACTGCAGTAGGTCGAGGGCCATATATGCCCATCGGTGACGACTGTAACCATGCGCGTCTGTTCATGGTGCATGTGGGTCGATCAAGCCGTGGGCGCAAAGGCACTGCCAAGAAACTGATCTATCGCATCAACAATGCCGTGGAAGCAC
>CALDHQ010000330.1 GCA_937894055.1 uncultured Polymorphobacter sp. | reverse complement strand
AGTTCAGACGTGTGCTCTTCCGATCTGTTCCTCGCGGCCACCGCAGGCGGACAGCGCCGTCGTGGCGACGAGGACGGCCATGATAAGAAAGGAGCGCCTTTGCATTGTAACGCTATTTAGCGTTATTCGCCGGACAGGCGAACTGGAAAATGGAGGTCTTGTAGGCTGTGGGCGCGGGAAACAAACCATTGGCCGCAATCCGCATGGGATAGTTTGTTACAAATTCGCCATTGCAAGCCGGAATGACAGTCCGTAACGCCGACGAGTGTTGCGAATCATTCTTAACAAGAAGCCGACCTTTTGGCTGTTGCTGGCAATCCCGGCTTTATTGATGCTGCGCCGCTACGCATCGGGCGACGTGATTGCGATGGATATGCTGCATCCGACCGGCGAATGGGCGGCGCGGGTTGAGGAAGCGGGCAAGCGTTCGGTGACGCTGACCCTAGTCGAGCAATTGCGCCCGCGCGAGCCGGTGCCCGACCTCTGGCTGTGCGTCGCACCGCTCAAGCGCGGGCGCATCGACCTTGTCGCCGAAAAGGCCTGCGAACTCGGCGCGGCGCGGCTGGTGCCGGTCATCACCGCGCGCACCATCGTCGACAAGCTCAACCTCGACCGGCTGCGCGCCAACATGATCGAGGCCGCCGAACAATGCGGCCGCACCGCGCTGCCCGAACTCGCCGAACCGGTATCGCTGGCCAAACTGCTCAAGAATTGGCCGGCAGACCGCGCGCTGCTGTTCGCGGACGAGGACGGTGGCGCGCGGCTGACCGCCAACCTGTGCCGTGCCCCCGCAGCGATCCTGATCGGCCCCGAAGGCGGCTTCACACCTGCCGAACGCGACACCATCCGCGCCCACCGCCAAGCCGTGGCCATCACCCTGGGCCCGCGCATCCTGCGCGCCGAAACTGCCGCGATTGCCGCGCTGGCGGTCTGGCAGGCGCTCGCGCAAAACCCGTACACCCGTAAAGACTGACCACATTGCCGAGGATGAGCGCCACTCAATTGTCACTGGCACAACGCCCCTGACAGGCTTATTGCGCAGTTTATGAGCAATAAAATTGATGCCTTGGGGGACGACGCGATCATCGAGACGCGCGACCAGATGATCGCCACCTTCGAGGCCGGCGCCAAGCCCGCCGACCGCTGGCGCGTCGGTACCGAGCATGAGAAGATCGTCTACCGCATCGCCGACCACCGCGCGCCGAGCTACGAAGAGCCCGGCGGCATCCGCGACCTGCTCGACGCGATGACCGCCTATGGCTGGGAACCCGTGCTCGAAGGCGGCAAGGTCATTGCCTTGAAGGGCAGCGACGGCGCGATCAGCCTCGAACCCGCCGGCCAGTTCGAATTGTCGGGCGCGCCGCTCGAAAACATCCACCAGACCTGCGCCGAATCGAATCGCCATTTGAAGCAATGCCACGAAGTCGGCGACAAGCTCGGCCTGGCGTTCCTCAGCCTGGGGTTCTGGCCCGACAAGACGCGCGATGAACTGCCGCGCATGCCCAAGGGCCGCTACGACATCATGCTGCGCCACATGCCGCGCGTCGGCAATCTCGGCCTCGACATGATGCTGCGCACCTGCACGATCCAGGCCAATGTCGACTACGCGTCCGAGGCCGATATGGTGGCGAAGTTCCGCGTCTCGATGGCGCTGCAGCCGTTGGCGACCGCGCTGTTCGCCAACTCGCCGTTCACCGAAGGCAAGCCTAAC
>CALDHQ010000329.1 GCA_937894055.1 uncultured Polymorphobacter sp. | reverse complement strand
GTTTCTGGGTCAATGCCGCCGCGCCGATATTGTTGAATATCTGCATGATTATCGCGCTCATCTTCTTCCGTGGTGACAGCGAAGTTGAAACGGCGGTTACCCAAGCCATTGCCGTGACCGTGTCTGGCGCGCTCCAATTGCTGTGGCTGATGTGGGCATGCCACCGCGCAGGGGCTAGCCTGAAGCTTGCGTTGCCGCGCCTAACGCCCGACGTAAAACTGATGCTCGCATTGATTGCGCCAGCCGCAATTGGCCAGGGCGCTATTCAATTCAACCTTCTTATCTCAACGTCGCTCGCTGCGCGGTTCTTGCCAGAAGGGTCGGTATCATGGCTCTATTATGCAGACCGCCTGAACCAGCTGCCATTGGGATTGATTGGCATCGCGATTGGTACAGCGATCCTGCCTGCGCTTTCGCGCCAGATTAGCGGCGCCGACACCAAGGCGGCGTCCGATACGCAGAATCGTGCCGTCGAACTTGCATTGTTCTTTGCGATGCCCGCAACAGCCGCTCTGATCGTTTCGGCGATACCAATAGTCCATGGCATATTTGAACATGGTGCATTCACGGCCGCCGACACACGGGGGACTGCGGCTGTTCTGATGGCTTTCTCAGCTGGCGTGCCGGCTTATGTGCTGATCAAGGTGCTGACGCCGGGCTTTTATGCGCGGTCGGATACCAAGACGCCGGTGCGCATTGCGGTGGCGTCGATGCTCGTCAACCTCGTCGGCAATCTTCTGCTGATCTGGCCGCTGGCGCATGTCGGCATCGCGCTGTCGACGGCGCTCGCCGCCTGGGTCAACGCCGGGGCGCTGTATGTCGTGCTGCACAAGCGCGGGCATTTCGCGCTCGATGCGCGGTTGCGGCGCACCGTCTGGCGGCTGGTGGTGGCGGCGCTGGCGATGGTCGGCGTGCTGCTGGCGCTCAATCCGGTCATCATGGGCTGGATGCACGGCAACATCATCGTCCGCGGCCTTGGCCTTGGACTGTTGCTGTCGGCGGGCGGTATCGCGTATCTGGCAAGCGCGTTCGCCCTCAAGGCGTTTTCGGTTGCCGACCTGCGCGCGCAACTGACGCGCCGCAAGAGTTGAGAAGAGATATGACCATCACCAAGCGCGTATTTTCGGGCATCCAGCCGACGGGCAATCTGCACCTCGGCAACTATCTCGGCGCCATCCGCAACTGGGTGACGATGCAGGACGATTACGAATGCATCTATTGCATCGTCGATATGCACGCGATCACCATGCCGCACGTTGCGGCCGAGCTGCGCGCCAACACGCTGGAGATGGCCGCCGCGCTGCTGGCGAGTGGCATCGATCCCAAACGCGCCATCCTGTTCAACCAGAGCCGCGTCCGCATGCACGCCGAACTGGCGTGGATCCTCAACTGCACTGCGCGCATGGGCTGGCTCAACCGCATGACGCAGTTCAAGGACAAGTCGGGCAAGGACAAGGAAGGCGCCAGTGTCGGGCTGTTCGTCTATCCGGTGCTGCAGGCCGCCGACATCCTGGGCTACAAGGCGACGCACGTGCCCGTCGGCGACGACCAGAAGCAGCACCTTGAGCTGGCGCGCGACATCGCCACCAAGTTCAACACCGACTTCGGCGTCGAGCTGTTCCCGCTGCCCGAACCGGTCATCGGCGGCCAAAACGCTGCCGGCCCGGCCCGCGTCATGAGCCTGCGCGACGGCACCGCCAAAATGTCGAAGTCCGATCCGTCGGACATGAGCCGCATCAACCTGACCGATGACGCCGACACCATCGCCCAGAAGATCCGCAAGGCGCGTACCGACGCCGAGCCGCTGCCCGACAATCTCGAAGACCTGAAACTGCGGCCCGAGGCCGACAACCTGGTCGGCATCTTCGCGGCCCTGGCCGAACGCACCAAGGAAGACGTGCTGGGCGAATTTTCCGGCAAGGGTTTCGGCGCCTTCAAGCCCGCCCTGGTCGAGGTGGCCGTCGAGAGCCTTTCGCCCGTCACCCGGCGCATGAACGACTACCTCACCGACCCGCACGAGATCGATTCCATCCTCGCCACCGGCGCCGCCCGTCGCCGGGCCGTCGCCGAACTCACGGATGAAGCGCTCGCGCGCCTTCGCAACATCGGCGGCGGCTGAATGGTGCACTCAGCGTTGTCCTGTCATGACCCCTCCCGCCCGCCGGGTCCTCCTCGGAATATTCCTAGGGACCGGGTCAATGCGACATCAGCACTGGCAGCGTCATGGAACCAAGTACCGTGCGGGTGGCGCCGCCCATGACCCACTCGCGCGCACGCGAGTGGCCGTAGCAACCCATCACCAGCAGGCTGGCGTCCAGGTCGAAGGCACGCGAGAGCATCAGCTCGCCGACCTCGACCGGGTTGCGGCGATCGAAGATCGACTTGCCCACGGTGTAGACGGTGTTCATCTTCTCGCGGCCCCACATCACGTGCATCGACAGATCGCACTGCGGGAACATGGCGTACACCACGAAGCGGTTGCCGGCAAAGATGGTGTCCTCGTGGCGCAGATCCAGCACCACCAGCTTGTCATGCACCTGGGCCACGCGCTCGGACATGGCGTGCAGCCGGGGCAGCTCGCGCCAGAGGAACTGGTGGTGGGTCTGGAAAATGTAGTCGGCCAGTTCGTGCGGGGGCAGTTCGGCGGGATTCTGCGTTGGTGCGGACTTGTCGGCCAGCTCGGCTTCGAGCTGTTCGACCACGGTCTCGGCGGCCACGGCCTTGCGCTCGCAGGCTTCGCGCAGGGTGCGTCCGCCCTGGCAGCAGAAGTCGATTTTGAAATCCTGGAAGACTCGCGAACGTCCGGGACGCTCGGCGACGAGTTCGCCCACCGTGCGCTCGGCGGTGGTGGTTCCGGGTGGTGAAATGATGTTGGGATGGTGGCTCATGGTGG
>CALDHQ010000328.1 GCA_937894055.1 uncultured Polymorphobacter sp. | reverse complement strand
AGCCGCGCTGCTCGCCGCGATCGACGACGTATCGACGTCGCAGGCGGTGCAGCTCGAACGCGCGTTGCTTGCGGCATTGGGCGCCGATTGCCACAGCCCGGTTGCAGCACTCGCCACACTCGACGGCGCGATGGTCCACATGCGCGCCGAATTGCTCGCGCCGGATGGGCGCGAGCGCGTCTGCGACAGCTTCGCCGCGCCGCTCGATGCCGCCGCAGATGCGGTGCGTGCGCTGGCGGCACGGTTGCTTGCCGCAGCCAGCCCCGACCTCGCTGCGCGCTTCGGCCACTGACCGTGCGCGTTCTGGTGACGCGTCCCGAGCCGGCGGCAAGCGCCACTGCAGCGGCGCTCGCCGGTCACGGGCATAGGGTGTTGCTGGCACCGTTGCTCGCCACTGCGCCGCGGTCATGGGTCGCGCCAGCGACCGCGCCAAAGGCGCTGCTCGTGACCAGCGCCAATGCGGTGCGCCATGGCGGTGAAGGCTTGCTGGCCTATCGCAGCCTTCCGGTCTTCGCCGTCGGCCCTGCCACCGCTGCGGCGCTGCGCGCTGCCGGATTCGGCGACGTCCGCGACAGCGGCGGCGATGTTGCGGCGGCGCTATCTGCGGCGCATGGCGCGGGCGTGAGCGCGTTGCTGCACCTCGCCGGTGCCGACCGCACCCGCACGCGGCTGCCCGCCGGCATGACGGTCGAAGTCTGCACCGTCTATGCCGCGCGCCGCGCCCGTGCACTGCCCGATGCTGCGCGCACCGCACTCGCGGCAGGTAAAATCGACGTGGTGCTGCTCTATTCGGTGCGCAGCGCGCAGGTGTTCGCCGCGCTCGCCGAGCGTGCCGGTGTGGCCCGCGGGGCGCTGCACGTCGCGGCGCTCAGCGCCAAAGTCGCCGCTGCTGCCGGCCATGGCTGGCGGCAGGTCAGCATCGCCGCGACCCCCAACGAAGCTGCGCTCTTTGCGGCGGCGGGGCTGGTGTGCGACAAGGGCTGACGATGGACCCAATCGACACTGACGCCCCCAGCCTGAGCCGGTCGAGCCTCGACCGCATCAACGCGCTGCGTGAACGCCCGCTGGCACCGCCGCCACCGCGGTCGCGGCCGGTATTGCCGTGGATCATCAGCGCGGTGCTGCTGGCGTTCGCACTCGGGTTGATCGCCAATCCGTGGTTCGAAACGCGCATCCGCAGCCAATTGCCGGGGTTTGCCGCGTCGACTTTGCCGACGGTCGCCGATCTCGAAGCCCAGCGCGCCGCGACGCTCAAGATCGAACGCCGCGTCGCCGCGCTCGAAGCGCAACCGGCAAAGCCCGCCGCCGCGGCAGTGATCGCGGGCGGCGATGTGGGTCAGCTGACGTCGCGCATCGGCACCACCAACGCGCGCATCGACGCGGTCAGTACCCAGGTTTCGATGCTGGCCGCGCGCGTCGATGCCAGTGCGGCGGCGACACAGGCAACGCTCGCCAGCGTCGCGCATGACGCCGAGGCCGCGCAATCGGTGTTGCTGCTCGGCGTGACGCGCCGCGCGCTCGAAAAGGGCGACAAGCTGGCGGTCGCGGTGCCGAGTGCCGAGGCGGCACTGCAGTCGCGTTTCGGTGCCGCGCATGCCGAGCCGCTCGCCGCCGTTCTGGCGCTGGGCGCAGCGCCGGTGACGTCACGCAGTCTGGCGCGCGATCTGGCACAGCTGGCACCGCGGCTGACCGGCGCTATCGCGCCCGCCGATGCGAGCTGGTGGGACACGTTCACCAACAGCCTGTCGAGCATCGTCCGCGTCCGTGAAACCGGCAGCGCCGCGACCGACCCCGTCGACCGTGTCGCGGCCGCCCAAGCTGCACTGCTGATCGGCAATGTCGATGGCGCGGTCCTGCAGATTGGCGCGCTGCCCGCCGACAAACGCCGCATCGCCAATGCCTGGCTCAGCAACGCCGGGCGGTTGCGCACCGGCATGCGCGGGCTGTCGGTATTGGAAAGTGCGGCGCTGGCGCCGCTACCGCCGGTTGCGCCGAACGGCTGACCGCGGAGGTCAGGCCGAATAGGCGCGGACGCGACGCGGTACCAGCGTGAGTGCGGCGCCGGGCAGCAAGCCCGTTGGCGGCTCGATTGTCGTCATTTCAATCAACGCACCGGATTCGGTCAGGCAGTCGAGCGCCGCCATCGGGCCGGTGCGCGTCAGCCGGCGCAGCGTCACCGGCACGCCGGGCTGGCCGGCTGCGGCAATATCGAATTCGTGCGGCCGGATGAACGCGACGCCGCGGCCGTCGCTCGCCGGTGGCGCGGTGTTTTCGATGCGGTGGCCGCCGATTTCGACGGCACCCCCGACAATCGTGCAATCGAGCTTGTTGGCATTGCCGAGGAAGTCGCAGACGAAGGCGCTGGCCGGGCGGTTATAGACCGCGTCGGGGGTGTCGATCTGCTCGATGACGCCATGGTTCATGACGACGACGCGGTGCAGCGGCGGCACAGCGGTGAACACCCGCCCGGCGTCGACCAGCGGACGCATGCCATGTTCGCTGCGGGAGTCGTTGCGGAAGTGCGCAAACTCTTTGAACGCGTTGCACTCAGCGCCACCGCTGCGAAAGCCATTGGCTTGCGAACGATCCTGGAACTCAAGGACGAATCCGCCGCCATTGCAGAAATCCAGCAAGCCACCCGACGCTATGCCAAGCGCCAGATTACCTGGTTCAAGCGGGAAACCTATTTCACTCCCGTAGGCAGTGCTGCAGAAGCTGCGATCAACTGACCCTGCACGTGGCTACTTTTTGACGATCCAAATGTTGCGATAGCGCACTGGATTACCGTGGTCTTGCAAATGGATAGGCCCAGCTTCCGGGCTTTCTGGAAGCGGAGAGGAAGTCGTGGCGTGGGTGAGTTCCACTTGATCGTGAATCACCACGCCATTGTGT
>CALDHQ010000327.1 GCA_937894055.1 uncultured Polymorphobacter sp. | reverse complement strand
GGTGCGTCGGGCTGGGGCGCCGAGCTCGTCTATTTCTCGGTGGTCGCCGTATCCGTGACGCGCGCCCGGGGGCCCGAAGACCCCGGACAATGGCTGGTGATGAAAGCGCCGGGCAGTTTCTGGCAGACGCAGGATTTCGCCTATCAATCGATGGCGTGGCGCGCCGATACCGGCCTGCACAGCGTCGAGGCCAACCTCCGGCGCGATGTGTCGCCGCGCGTCACGCTATTTGCCGGGCTGCGCTGGCTGCAACTCAACGACACGCTGCAGGGCACGCTGACCCCGATCGACGTCGGCGAGCCCGACTGGAAGACCACCGTCATTCCAGCCACGCTTGCCGACGCCAAGCCGGTTGCCGGCAGTGCGCCGGTCGCCAACCCGCCGTTCTGGACGACCGATACCGGCAACAACCTCTACGGCGTTCAGTTCGGCGCGCGCGCCACGGTCTTGCAGCAGGGGCGCTTTTCGGTCGAGGCGCTGGCCAAGGCCGGCATCTACGCCAACCACGCCGAGCAAACTGCGCTGGTCAGCATCCGCAAACAACTCAACCCGGCCAGCGCCACCGCCAACACCGCCAGCTTCGTCGGCGAGGGCGGTCTGATCGCGCGGTACAGCGTCACCGACGCCGTCGCATTCAAACTCGGCTACGACATTCTATGGCTGAGCGGCGTCGCGTTGGCGCCGGCGCAGATCGGGCAAATGAGCACGACGCCCACCACGGTCACCGCGACCGGCGTCGACACGGGCGCGTCAACGCTGTTCCAGGGCCTCAGCTTCGGTGTTGAATACGTCTTCTAGGCCGCGCCGCGCTGCCGCCTATGCAGCACAAGCGACCGTCATGCCCGCCATCTGCACGCGTTACCCGGCGCAGGCCCCCGGCATTTCGCGGATCCATTGGCGGATCAGCGCGACGCCCTCGCGGTCAGCGACCGAGCGGCCGAGTTCGGGCATCATCTTGGCGGGGTCGGTCGATTCCATGCGGTAGAGCAGGATCGACGCATCGGGCTTGCCCGGCACGATGTCGTAGAGCCGGTCGCCGCTGCCTTGGCCGGCCGCGACGGGGGTCTTGCAGACGCCCCACAGCGCGGCATCGGTGACGCCGGGTTCGAGTGATAGCCCGCTGGTATCGGCGGCGCCCTTGCTGTTGTGGCAGTGCGCGCAGTTGATATCGAGGTATGACCGCGCGCGGGCATCGACCGTGGCGGCGGCGTCGCGCCAGTTGACGCTGCGCGGTGCATCGGCGGGCGCCTGGTCGAGCATCTGGCGGCTGACCATGCGCTGCAGCTGCGCCGGTGCGCCGCCGAAGCCGATGTGGTTGAGGTGCGCGGCGGTCAGCCCGATCGGCTGCATGACCTTGGTGGTATGGTTGACTTCATGGCACTGCGCGCACTGGTTGGCGTTGGGCACCTGGTAGGTCAGTTTGACCGGCGCGGCGGCGATGTCGTCGAGCGTGATCTCCTCGATGGCGCCGGTGCGCTGCAGCGTCGCTTCGGTCTGCTCGGCGTTCCAGACATAGGGCAGGCCGA
>CALDHQ010000326.1 GCA_937894055.1 uncultured Polymorphobacter sp. | reverse complement strand
ACAACCTGCTCATGGGCGGCTCGTGGATATCCTGCGGCAACGAAACCCGCCGCAGCGCCCGTTACGCCTTCCGCCGCCATTTCTTCCAGCATGCCGGCTTCCGCTATGTCGTTTCCGAGACCCCGATGACCCAGACCAGCGCCTACTACGAAACCGACAAGCAGCTCTCGGAATACGCCGAATTTCACTACGGCGACGAATACTTCGGCGTGCCCAACTTTCCCAAGGCACTCGCCGACATCGCCCTCGCCGCCACAGCCGGCAAGCCTCGCCGCAGCGCACTCGACCTCGGCTGCGCCACCGGCCGCGCCACGTTCGAGCTGGCGCGCGAATTCGATGCCGACATCGCGGCGCGCCTGTCGCGCGCCTGCTACCTGTATGCGCTGCGTCGCCTCCAGGAACTTGCGGACGTGCGCTGGTCGCCCTGCGGCGTCCTGCATCTGGCCCGCGAGGCGGAACACGAAGCGCAGCAGCGACGCGCCGTCGAACAACTTGGCTGGCCGCCCGAACTGCTGCAGTTCGTCGATGGCGACTGCGAGGTCGATGCGGCCTGGCTCGACACGGCACATGATTTCCTGCGCGCCAACGCGACCTCGGCGGCGCGCATCTGGGTGCGGATCAACCCGCTCGATGGCCCGCACACGCTCGACGATCTGGTGGCGATCATGCCGGCACGGCCGGGGGACCCGGCCAGCGCCCGCTGCACGGCCGGTGCTGAAATTTTCTCGACCGTCGCAAACGTCGGCTGCGCCTGAACCGACGACCCGGCGAGCCCCACCGTCGCGCGTTCGCCGGCGACGAGCAGAGGGGCGGGGTCGGTCGCGGCGGCGGGCAAGAGCGAGCGGCCGTGGGCGGCGTCGTCGAGACGGACGCGACCTTCGGTGACCAAGACTTCGACGGCGGTGTCACGTTGACGGACATTGAAGGCGGTGCCGACCGCGCGCACCGCGATGTCGCCGACGCTGACGATGAAGGGCCGCTCGCTGTCATAGCTTTTGAGCGCAGCGAAGGCCGACACAAAGGTTTCTTGAGTCACATCAACAGCTGCATCGATATCGCCAATCGTTGCGCGCACGACACGGAAAACCGGTTCACGATAGCGAGCCAGCAAAGCGGTATAGGCGGATTGTCTTCCCGTCAAAGCCAGCGCCGCCAACTCGCCATCTGAGCAGTCGTCCAGCATAAGGCTCATTTTTGGTCGGCAGTCAGTGCCTTGACCACGGCTGCATCAAATTTAGCCACTTGATCGGG
>CALDHQ010000325.1 GCA_937894055.1 uncultured Polymorphobacter sp. | reverse complement strand
ATAAATATTTGCGGCGCTTCGCCCCAGGTGCTGTTCACATCGGCTCCAACCGAAGCGCGCCGACGCGCTCCAGGCGCTTGACGACCACTTCAATGTCCGCTCGCAGGCTGTCCACAGGCATTTCAAAACGGGACTCGAGTTCCCGATTGATCGCATCCAGTCCCCGTCGGCCGTCGCAGGCCTCCCAAATGGCGGCGCCAGAAGCGTTCAGCGACAAGGTGTTAGCGCGGCCCGGAATCTCCATGAACAGCGAGCCTAAGAGCTTACCTGCACGCACACCGTCGCACCGTACGGGCCGCACAAACGCGAGTTCAAGGCCCGCATCGTGGGCGCGGACAAACGCACCGATGTGGCAGTGGTGAAAATCCAGGCCACTGGCTTGCCCGCCATGGTGACGATGCGCGCGCCGGTCAGCGCGACGGCGCCGGTCGGGCGGTCGGCGGCAACGTCGCGCGCCAGCGAGACGCCGGTGGTCGGTGCCGCGAATTTGGCGCTGTCACCCGGCGCCGAGCGGAAGAACTCGTTGGTGCGCGCGGTGTAGAGCGTCGGTCCGACACTCCAATGCAGTTCGTTGCCGCCGTTCGACCAATGGATGAAGTCGGCACCGCCGCAGCTGACGCGAGTCACGGGCAGGCCGCCGCCGCTGCTCGACACGGACACGTCCTGCGTGCCGGGCATCAACGGCATGACGAAGGCTTCGTAGTTCTGGCGGAACGCGAAATGTTTGCCGTCGGGCGAAACGCTATAGTCGCTGACCAGTTCGCCGGTGGCGTGGACGCGCTTTTCGTCGCCCGACAGGTTGGTGCTGACGAGTTGCAGCTTGCCCTTGTCGCTGCCGACCATGAATACACGGTCGCTGCCAGCACCGAACTGCGGTGCGGCATAGTCGCGGCTGATCAGCGTCGCGGCGCCGCCGGCGGCGGGGATGCGGTAGACGCCGGGGGCAACGCCCCAGTTGGGCGAGGTCAGCCCGCCGCCGCTGGTCTTTTCGAAGACGATGGTGTTGCCGTCGGGCGCAAAGCGCGGGCGCGCGTAATGGCCGGGCTGGGTCGTCACGGTCTTGGCCGCACCGCCGCCGGCGGAAACGGTGCGGATGCTGCCGAGCTTGCCGTCGTTCCAGCTGACGAAGACGATCTTGCTGCCGTCGCGCGACCATGACGGGAACAGCTCGAAGTCGGCCTCGTCATTGGTCAGGCGGCGCGGGGCGCTGCCGTCGGTGGGCTTGATGTAGAGCTTGCCCATGCTTTCGAACACGACCTTGCCACCATCGGGCGAGACGCTGGCAAAGCGCGTCATCTTGGTGGTGAAGCGGTCGGGGGCGACGGTGATTTGCGGGTGCGGCGCATCGAGCACGCCGCGCGTGTCATTGACCTTGAAGGGGATGACCGCGGCGTCACCGCCGGTGCCCGAGACCTTGCGGATCTTGCCGCCGGCCCAGAAGATGATGGTCTTGCTGTCGGGCGTCCACGCCATGTTGGGATAGACGCCGGTGACCGCCCAGGTGCCCTGCAAGTCGGCGTCGAGGCCGTCATAGAGTTTGCGCTGCACGCCCGACGCGAGGTCCATCACATAGAGCCGCGAGCTGCCCTGTTCGCGGCGCACAAAGGCAATCGACTTGCCATCGGGCGAGGGGGTCGGGCGCACCGAGCCGCCATTGCCCGACAGCACCGTCGTCACTTCGCCGCTGTCCATGTCATAGCGTTCGACGTTGAACAGGTCGGTGTTCCAGTCCTGCGCATATTCGAAGATCGGCCCGCGCGTGATGTTGCGCGTGTAGTAGATGCCCTTGCCGTCCGGGCTGAAGGTCGGTTCGCCGAGTTCCTTTTGCAGCTTCTCGTCGGCGCGCTTGACCAGCACGACGCCGCCGCCGCCCGACACGTGATACAGCCAGACCTCGCCGGTGCCGAGCGAGCGGCCGGTGGTGAAGTGCTTCTTGGCGGCGATGAAGCGGCCGTCGGGGCTCCAGGTCGGCTGGTTGAGCAGGCGGAAATCTTCCTTGGTGACTTGCAGCTTGTTGGTGCCGTCGCGGTTCATCACCCAGATATTGTCGCCGCCGCCACGGTCCGAGGTGAAGGCGATGCGGCTGCCGTCGGGCGAAAAGCGCGGCTGGACTTCCCAGGCGAGACCTTCGGCAATCCGCGTCGCGGTGCCGCCGCTGATCGGCATCGTGTAGATGTCGCCGAGCAGCGTGAACGCGATGGTGCTGCCGTCGCGGCTGACATCGAGATCCATCCAGCTGCCTGAATCGACCGCAATCGGCACCTGCCGCACGGTGGCGGCGGGCGGCGCGTTGACATCCCATTTCGGCGCTGCGGGTTCGGCGGCGGTAGCTGGAAGCGCGTGCATCA
>CALDHQ010000324.1 GCA_937894055.1 uncultured Polymorphobacter sp. | reverse complement strand
CTGAGGCCTGCACCCGATTGAAGAAAGAATATCGTCATTCCCGCGCCGGCGGGAATCCACCTTGAACGGCGACAGATGGATTCCCGCCTGCGCGGGAATGACAAGGTTCTAATATTGGGGTGCAGGCCTCAGGCCTGCCCGCCGGAGGCTCTTAAGGCTTTACCCCTGCCCGCAGCCAGCCCGTCACCGCATAGCGCCGATCGGCGGCAAACGTTGAAACCTGGCTGACGCTGTGCGGTTGCGGCACCGCGAACAGGTTGAGCGTGTTGAACTTCGGCACCCAGGCGACGCCGTCGTCATGCACCAGCAGCAGTCCGCCCCAGTCGATGCGCCATTCGGGGGTGAGGCCGAGGACATAGGCGGCGCGGCGGTTCTTGCCTTCGACATCGTCATCGTGCGCGGTCAGGAAGTCGCCGGGGGCGTAGGCGGTGGCCTGCGCGTCGGCGAAAGCGATATCGGGTGCGCCGATGACTTGCCGCAGCCGTTCAAGCACCGGTTCGGATGACATCAGCAACGCGAGCTGGTTGATCGGGCTGGGGTCGGCGGCGCGCTCGGCGGCGGCGTCGGGGACGCGGATCGATTCGTAGTGGAACTGGAAGCCGAACTGCGCCTGCGCCTTGACCGCGGTGGCGAGTGCGGCGGCGCGGTCGGGCGGCAGTGTCGCGCGGGCGCTGCGGCTGAGTTCGAACAGCCGGTCGTTCGAGTTGAGCACCAGCAGCCAGTCCTGCCGCGCGCGCAGATGCGCAGTTAGCGCCGCAGCCGAGTCGGGGGTCAGGAAATCATGGATGCGGACGCGGCGTTCACGCGCGAATGATGCTGCGAGCGCGTCCCAGTCGAGCGCCGGATTGAGTGTCGGGGCGACCGCTTCGCTCACGCGTCGGCGAGCGCCCAGCCGGCCTCTTTCTCGGCAGCGCGGCGGTCGAGTTCGGCGCGCGTCACTTTTTCGGAGGCGGATTTGAGCTGCCCGCATGCTGCCATGATGTCACGGCCGCGCGGCGTACGCACCGGTGCCGAATAGCCGGCGCGGAAGATGATCTTCGAAAAGCGCTGGATACGGTCGTCATCCGAACATTCGTAGTGCGACCCCGGCCACGGGTTGAACGGGATCAGATTGACCTTCGCCGGCAGGTTGTACTTGCGGATGAGCCGGACGAGTTCGTGCGCGTCCTCGTCGCTGTCGTTCTTGTCCTTGAGCATCACATATTCAAAGGTGATGCGCCGGGCGTTGTTGACGCCGGGGTAGGCCGCGCACGCCGCGAGCAGCTCGTCGATGCCGTATTTCTTGTTGATCGGGACGATCTCGTCGCGGACTTCCTTGGTCACCGCGTGCAGCGACACCGCGAGGTTGACGCCGATTTCAGCCCCGGCACGCGCCATCATCGGCACGACGCCCGACGTGCTCAGCGTGATGCGGCGGCGGCTGAGACCGAGCCCGCTGGCATCCATGACGATGCCCAGCGCGGTCTTGAGATTGTCGAAATTGTACAGCGGCTCGCCCATGCCCATCATCACGATGTTGGTCAGCATGCGGCCTTCCTGCGCGCTCGGCCATTCGCCCAGCGCGTCGCGCGCCAGCATGACCTGGCCGACGATTTCGCCCGCCGTCAAGTTGCGCACCAGCTTCATCGTGCCGGTGAAGCAGAAGCGGCAGTTGAGCGTGCAACCGACCTGCGACGACACGCACAGCGTGCCGCGGTCGGCGTCGGGAATGAACACGCACTCGGCTTCGTTGCCGTCATCAAAGCGCAGCAGCCACTTGCGCGTGCCGTCTTCGCTGACCTGCGCGGTCACCACCTCTGGCCGGCCGACGACGAACTTTTCCGCCAGCAATGCCAGCACCGGCTTGGCGATATTGGTCATCGCATCGAATTCGGTGGTGCCGCGGTGATAGATCCAGTGCCAGACCTGGCTGGCGCGCATCTTCGCCGCCTTGGCGTCGAGGCCGGCGTCAACCAACGCCGCCACCATCTCGGGACGCGTCAAACCAACGAGCGCAATGCGCCCATCGGCACGCACGGGAACGCTGCGCGGCAACGCCACAGGGTCGACAAGGCCGGGAATCTGCATGGCGGCGATATAGTCGCTGGGCGCGGCAAAAGAAAGGCAGGCAGGCTGAAGGGCCTCCGGCGGGCAGGCCTGAGGCCTGCACCCATATGAAGAAGAACGGTGTCATTCCCGCGGAGGCGGGAATCCATGCTGTGCGGCGAAGAGTGGATTCCCGCCTTCGCGGGAATGACAAGGATATTATAGTTGGGTGCAGGGGTCACCCCTGCCCGCCGGAGGCCCTTAAGCGGCCTTCACCCCGGCAACGCCGCTGCCGACATGCACGGCTTCTTCGGCACCGTCCTGAATCCGGAACACCGTGCCTTGCGGCGCGTTGCCGGCGACCTTGACGCCGTGCCAGTCGTCGCCGCCGACCAGCAGCCCGCGCAGGACGCGTGCGGTGATGCCGTGGCTGATGACAAGTGCCGGGCGGTTGGGGTCGAGCGCGGCGAGCCAGGTGGTCAGCCGCGCGGCGATCGCCGGGAACCATTCGCCGCCCGGCGGCGGCACGCTGAACAGGCCGCGGTCATGGTCCACAATCGGGCCGGATTCGGCGATGATGTCGCCGTAGAGGCGGCCTTCCCAGTCGCCGACGTCGATTTCGAGCAGCCGGTCGTCCTTGCGGACATCGAAGAAGTCGCGGCCCAGATGCTCGGCGACCACCGCCATCGTCTGCAACGTGCGGCCCGACGGCGAGGCCCACAAGTCGATATCGGGCTTGTCGCCGAAATGCGCGCGCAAGGCGTCGCCCATGCTGTGCGCCTGGGCGATGCCGGCGTGCGTCAGCGGCGTGTGCGCCATATGGCCCTGCATGCGGGCGCCCGCATTGTAGACGGTTTCGGCATGGCGGGCGAGGTAGAGGGGAGCTGTCATGGCACCGGCATAAGCGAGGCTGATGACGCCCGCAATACGCAGGCGGTGGACATTTTTGCCACGGATGTTTAGCTGCAGTGCAGCAAATCTGGAGGCGCGAATGTCCAAGACCTATGCCGATGCGCGCGCCGCGCTGGACGGCGCGCTGTTCGACGGGATGACGATCGTCGCGGGCGGCTTCGGGCTGTGCGGCATCCCCGAAAACCTGATTGCCGCGATCCGCGATTCTGGCGTGAAGGACCTCACCGTCATCTCGAACAACGCCGGTGTCGACGGCTTCGGGCTCGGCATGCTGCTCAATTCGCGCCAGGTGAAGAAGATGATCTCGTCGTACGTCGGCGAGAACAAGGAGTTCGAGCGCCAGTATCTCAGCGGCGAGCTCGAGCTCGAGTTCGCACCGCAGGGCACGCTGGCCGAACGCATCCGCGCCGGTGGCGCCGGCATCCCCGGCTTCTACACCAAGACCGGCGTCGGCACGCTGATTGCCGAGGGCAAGGAGCACAAGGACTTCGGCGGCGAGACCTATATTTTGGAAACCGGGCTGGTCGCCGACCTCGCCATCGTCAAGGCGTGGAAGGCCGACCCCTACGGCAACCTCGTCTACCGAAAGACCGCGCGCAACTTCAACCCGCCCGCCGCGACTGCCGGCAAGGTCACCGTTGCCGAAGTCGAGGAAATCGTCGCAGCCGGCAGCCTCGACCCCGATTGCATCCACACGCCCGGCGTCTACGTCCAGCGGCTGGTGCAGGGCGAGTTTGAAAAGCGCATCGAACAACGCACCGTCAGGGAGCGCGCATAATGGCCTGGACCCGCGAGCAGATGGCGGCGCGTGCCGCGAAGGAATTGCAGGACGGCTACTACGTCAACCTCG
>CALDHQ010000323.1 GCA_937894055.1 uncultured Polymorphobacter sp. | reverse complement strand
GATCATCACGCTGCGGCACATCTTGATGGCGCTGGCGACGCCCAGCCGATCGGACACCGGCGTGGCGTCCAGGCCCCAGGCCTGCAGCACCGGGGCCAGCTCGGCAGCCCGAGCGCCGCCGAGCAGCATGGGCACGCGAATGCCATACGGAGGCACGGAGGTCATCACGCCGGCTTCGACGTAGTCCACGCCCACGGCCTCCAGTGCCGCCGCGGCGCGCGCGGGCATCCGCGTCGTCAACACCCGCTTCGCCCGCCGCTGGCGGCAGGCCAAATTGGCCGAGCTCGATGCCATCGTGCAGGGGGATGAACTGCTGGCGATGATGGCCGCGCTCTGCGCCATCTTGCGCACCAGCGTCATCACGCCCGCAAAGATGCCCTCGCGGCGCTGGCCGGTCTCGGATTCGTCGTAGTCGACCACGTCACCGATGGTGGCGGCGTACAGCGCGGCCATCAGGCCGGGGCGGCTGCGCTCAAGGTCGAACGTGCCTTCTTGGCGCGTTGGGCGGCGTGTTGACGTCTGCACGGCCTGCCCCAATCAAGAAGGATTGAATGAGGAAATGACCAATCTGCGGACGGCACGAGCGCGCAACTCGGCGCTCTTGGCGCGCATGGCGTCGATGCGCTGCTTCTCCAAGTCGAAGGCGCGACCGCTGTTGCTCGCCTCCAGCGCACGACGGTACTCCAAGTCCTTGCCCGCCATGTCGGTACGGTAGGTGCTCAGGCGGTCAGCGACACCACGACTCGCACCAGCCAGCGCTCGCAAGCGGTAGGCTGCCCGAGCACCGGGGTCGGCGTCCGCCAGCACCGCCGCAGCCGGGCCGATCGCGGCCAGTCCGGCCGCTCCGCAATCGAGGAAAGTCGTGCGCTTCATGAAGTCGGTGACCGACAGCCCCGACGAGAATCGCGCCCGCCGTCCGGTGGGCAGCACATGGTTCGGGCCGCCGACATAGTCGCCTGCCGCTTCGGGGGTGTGGCGCCCTAGGAACGCCGAGCCGGCATGGCGGATACGGGCAAACAGCGCATCGGGGTCATCGACCATCAGCTCGATATGTTCGGGCGCCAGCCGGTCGATCAGCGGCAGGGCGGCGTCAAAGTCGGGCACGATGATCATCGCCCCGAACGCGTCCCAACTGGCGCGCGCTGTCGCCTCGGTGGACAGCATACCAAGCTGACGTTCGACTGCCGCTTCGACTTGCTTCGAAAATGCGACTGAGTCCGTGATCAGGATCGACTGTGCAGTACGGTCGTGCTCGGCCTGGCTCAGCAGGTCGGCGGCAACCCATTCGGGGTTCGACTTGGCGTCGCTGACCACGACGATCTCGCTGGGGCCGGCGACCATGTCGATGCCGACGGTGCCGTAAAGCTGGCGCTTGGCCTCGGCGACCCAGGCGTTGCCGGGGCCGACGATCTTGTCGACGGGTGCGATGCTGGCGGTACCGTAGGCCAGCGCCGCCACCGCCTGCGCGCCGCCGATGCGGTAGACCTTGTCGACGCCGGCGAGTTCGGCTGCGACCAGTACCAGCGGGTTGAGCCGGCCACCGGGCGTCGGTGTCACCATCACCAGCCGTTCGACACCGGCGACCTTGGCGGGAATCGCGTTCATCAGCACCGATGACGGATAGCTCGCCAGCCCGCCGGGTACATACAGCCCGGCAGCTTCGACCGCCGACCAGCGGTAGCCGGCGCGGACGCCGCTGGCATCGGTCGCGTCATGATCGGCCGGGCGCTGTGCCGCGTGGAAGGCGCGGATGCGTGTCGCGGCGAGTTCGAGCGCCGCGAGCGTTTCGGCCGGGACCTGCGCGCGGGCTGCGGTGATTTCGGCGGCAGTAACTTCGATGCCGGTGGTGGCGAGGTCGATTCGGTCGAACTTCGCGGTCAGCGCGAAAAGCGCTGCGTCACCACGCTGTCGGACATCGGCAATGATCTCGGCAACATCGGCGGCGACACCTGCATCGCTTTCACGCCGTGCTTCGACCAGTGCGGTGAACGCCGCAGCGAACCCCGCGTCGCGGGCGTCAAGCCGCTGCATCGGCCACCGCCCGGCGGAACTTCTCGACGAGCGGCACTACCGCGGGATTGGTTTTGAACGCCGCACGGTTGACGATCAGCCGCGAGCTGATTTCGGTGATGACTTCGACTTCGGCGAGGCCGTTTTCGCGCAAGGTCACGCCGGTCGAAACGAGGTCGACGATGCGCGAACTCAGCCCGAGCAACGGTGCCAGCTCCATCGCGCCGTTCAGCTTGACGCATTCTGCCTGTACGCCACGCTTGGCGAAATGCTGGCGGGTAATGTTGGGGTATTTGGTGGCGATGCGGACATGGCTCCAGCTGCGCGGATCGTCATTGGCGGCCTGTTCGGCGGGTTCGGCGACCGACAAGCGGCAGCGTCCGATGCCGAGATCGACTGGCGCGTAGATTTCGGAAAAGTCGAATTCCATCAGCACGTCATTGCCGGCGATGCCGAGCTGTGCCGCGCCATGTGCAACAA
>CALDHQ010000322.1 GCA_937894055.1 uncultured Polymorphobacter sp. | reverse complement strand
TGCCGCACCGGCGACAAGATGGATTCCCGCCTGCGCGGGAATGACTCGCATTCTTGAAATCGGGTGCAGGCCTCAGGCCTGCCCGCCGGAGGCCCTTAAACCAATTCGTCCAAATCCAGTTCACCCAACAACGCCGCCCGCGCCGCGCGGCACTGCGCCCACAGCGCCGGATTGCCGAGGTCGGCGGGCGCGATAGCTGCGGGCCAATGCGTAGCGACCAGCGCCTCCAGCCGGTCGGCCTTGGCGGGCGACATCAGGAAGCGCGGATCGACGGTCGCGGGGTCGGCGACGACGCGCAGCCGCAGGCATGCCGGGCCACCGCCGTTCTTCATCGATTCGCGCACCGCGACGAAGTGCACGCTGCGGATCGGGCCGTTGCCGGCGACGAGCGTGTCGAGATAGGCGGCGACGCGGGGGTTTTCCTGCGCCTCGGTCGGCAGGATCAGCGCCATGCTGCCGTCGGGCAGCGTCAGCAGCTGCGAGTTGAACAGGTATGAGGTGATGGCGTCATTCAGGCTGACGGCGCTCGCCGGCACTTCGATGACGATGGCGCCGGGCAGTGCGGCGGTCAGTGCGGCGTAGAAGTCGGCGGCGTTCTCGAACGCCTGTTCGTGGCAGAACAGCACGTTGCCGTTCGCCACCGCGACGACGTCATTGTGGAATGCGCCCGCCTCGATGGCTGCGACCGCCTGCTGGACGAACAGCGTGCGTGCCGGGTCGAGTTGGTTGAGGCGTGCCACGGCTTCGGACGCGCGGCGGCTCTGGCGTGCGGGAAACTTCCCGCCGCGTTCGCCGTAGACGAAGACCTCGATGCCCGCCGAACCGTGCGCGCTGCCCATGCGCATGTGGTTTGCCGCGCCCTCGTCGCCGAACACGGCGGGGACGGCGGCGTGCACCGCGAACGCTTCGCCGCCGAACGCGACGCGCAGTTGCGCTTCGGTGTGGCGGTGTTCGATACTCCGGTGCGGCATGGTCGACAGGTTGGCGACGGTCAGGTGGCAGCGCCCGTCGGCGGTGTCGGGGCCGGGCGACACCGTGGCGGCGTTCGCGGTCCACATGCTGGATGCCGAAAACACCTGCGCGAACAGCGCCGGATCGGCGGCCCAGGCGGCGGCGCAGACGGCATCGTCATCACCGGCAAAGCCCAGCGCCCGCAGCACAGTGGCGTCGGGGCGCGGCAGCGGCAGCAGCAGCCCTTGGCTTAGCCCGAGGCCCATCGCGGTGCGCATCTTGCCCAGCCCCTGCAGCGCTGCGGCCCGCGGCTTCGACACGCCACCGGCGTTCTTCGCGCTCGCGACATTGCCGAGGCTGAGCCCGGCGTAGTTGTGGCTCGGCCCGATCAGCCCGTCGAAGTTGATTTCGACAAGACTCACGCGCGCAGGCCCGTGGCGATCGACCCCTCGATGGCGTCGGCTTCGAGGCTGGCGACGGGCCAGGCGACATAGTCGGCGGCATAATAGGCGCTCGGCCGGTGGTTGCCCGACAGCCCGATGCCGCCGAACGGCGCGTTCGATGCGGCGCCGTTGGTCGGGCGGTTCCAGTTGACGACGCCGGCGCGGCTGGCCTGCCAGAAGCGGTCGTACAGCGCTCCGTCGCCGCCGATCAGTCCGGCCGACAGCCCGAAGCGCGTGTTGTTCGCCTCGGCCAGCGCGGCGTCGAAATCGGGCACGCGGATCATCTGCAGCACCGGCCCGAACATCTCGCTGTCGGGGCGGTCGGCGACGTCGGTGACGTCGATGAGGCCGGGGCTGAGCAGCGGCTTGGTCATGTCGCGGCGCGCCAGCATGCGGATAACATCGCCGCCGCGCGACGCCAGACCCGCGAACCCGGCCTGCAGTGCATCGGCAGCGCGGTTGTCGATCACCGGGCCCATGAACGGCTGCGGCTGGTCGAACGGGGCGCCGACGATGATGCGGTCGATCAGGCCGGTGACGCGGTCGATCAGCGGCTCCCAGGCACCGTCCTTGACGATCAGCCGGCGCGCACAGGTGCAGCGCTGCCCCGCCGACAGATACGCCGATTGCACGACCAGCGCGGCGGCGGCATCGAGCGCTTCGGGTGCGACATCCCAGACTATCAGCGGGTTGTTGCCGCCCATCTCGAGCGCCAGCATCTTCCACGGCGTTTCGGCGAACTGTCGCGCCAGATGCGCGCCGGTGGTCGCCGAGCCGGTGAACAGCAGCCCGTCGAGCCCGTCATGCCCGGCGAGCGCGCGGCCGGTGTCGCCGGCGCCCTGCACGACATTGATGACGCCGTCGGGCAGCCCCGCGGTCGTCCAGCATTGCGCCATGAACTCACCCACCGCCGGCGTCAGTTCGGACGGCTTGAAGACGATGGTGTTGCCCGCCAGCAGCGCCGGGACGATATGGCCGTTGGGCAGATGCGCGGGAAAATTATACGGCCCGAGCACCCCCATCACGCCGTGCGGCTTGTGGCGCAGCGCCTGCCGCACGCCCGCGACTTCACCGCTGCGTTCACCGGCGCGTTCGGCCTGTGCTTGAATCGAAATATCGACCTTGGCGATGACGCTGGCGACTTCGGTCTTGGTTTCCCACAACGGCTTGCCGGTTTCGGTGGCGATCAGCGCCGCGAACTGGTCGGCCTGGTCACGCACCACATCCTGAAAGCTGCGCGCCTGTGCGATGCGTGCGTCGAGCCCCGCCGCGGCCCAGCCCGGCAGCGCCGCGCGCGCCTTGGCGACCGCCGCATCGACGTTGCCTGCCGCGCCGCGCCAGACGGTTTCGCCGGTGCAGGGGTCGATCGATTCGAGTTCAGAAGCCGACATGACGCACCTTGTCTCCCATCTTCACGCCCACCGCCTCGGCCTCGCCGCGCGGCAGGAACAGCCCGGCGGCCTCGCCACCTTCAACCCATTGTGCATGGCCGATCCAGGCGCGGAACCCCGCCAGCTGGCCGCTCGCCAGCAGTGCACGGCCCATCGTGCCATGATCATCGACCAGCGCCATCACATCACCACGCCGGCTATCGCGGATGCTGCGGACATTGTCGGTGCGCACCGTCATCGTCGGGCCGCCGTCGAAGATGTCGACATAGCCGTCATAGCTGAAACCCTCGGCCTCGAGCATCGCCATCGCCGGGCGGCCATTGGGGTGCGGCAGGCCGATGACGGCGCGCGCGCTTTCGGGCAGCAGCGCGACATAGACCGGGTGCTTGGGCATCAGGTCGGCGATGAACTGGTTGCCGTGGATGGCGTTGAAGCTATCGGCATCCTGAAAGCTCATGCCGAAGAACGCCCGACCCAGCCCATCCCAGAACGGCGAGCCGCCGTCGGGGTCGATGACGCCGCGCAGCTCAGCAAGCAGCCGGTCGGCGAAGCGCTGGCGGTGGCACGCGATGAACAGGTAGCGGCTTCTGGCCAGCAAGCGCCCCAGACCGCCGGTGCGCAATTCAGGGTGCAGGAACAGCCCGCCGACTTCGCTGGCGCCGTCGTGATCGCTGGTGAGATTCAGCGACTGGATCGCGAAGGTCTTGTTCAGTTCCTTCGAATTCTGCTGCAGCAGGTTGAGCTTGTACGAATAGAACGGCCATTCGACGCCGATGCGGCTGAACACCACCGCGGTACCGCCGATGCGCCCCGTCGCGCTGTTTTCGAGCACCAGCATGTAGAGTTCGTCGTCGGGGGCAGTGATGTCCTTGGCATACGCCGCGTCGGAGCGCGCCAGCCGCGCCGCCATCGCGTCGCGGTCCTGCGGCAGGTTGGTGAAACCGCCGCCGGTCATCATCGCCAGCTCGTACAGCGCATCAAGGTCGCTGCCGCACGCGGGGCGGACACGCCAGCTCATCGTACCCAGCCGTTCTGCGCGACGCGCATCAGAATGAGGGCCGACAATGTGGCGCGCTCGACAAGGCTGTCGGCGCACAGGAATTCGTCGGCCGAATGGATCGAGCCGCCGCGCGGCCCGAGCGTATCGACGACCGCAAGGCCGGTGGCAGCAAGGTTGTTGCCGTCGCACACCCCGCCGGTGTCGCGCCAGCCGATGCTCAGCCCGATATCGTGGCCGCAGGCCTTGACCAGTTCGAACAGCCGCAGCTGGTTGGCATCCATCGGCTTGGGCGGCCGCGCGAAGCTGCCGTCGAGGTGGATGTGGACGTCATGGTCGGCGCTGACGCCGGCAATCGCCGCGGCAATCGCGGCCTGGGCTTGCGCCTGCATTTCGGGGCTGGCGGGGCGGACATTGAAGCGCAGCACCGCCATGTCCGGCACGATATTGTTCGGCCCGCCGCCGTCGATTTTCGCCGGATTGCACGACAGGCCGGGGATCGATTTGACCAGTGCCGCCAGCCGCAGCGCGAGGTCGCTCGCCGCGACAATCGCGTTACGGCCCTTTTCGGGTTCGCGCCCGGCGTGCGCGGCGCGGCCATGCACGACCGCCGCGAAATTGCCGCTGCCCTTGCGCGCGCCCGCCAGCGTCCCGTCGGGCAATGCCGGTTCATAAGTCAGCCCGAGGTGGCAGCGTTTGGCGGCATCCGCGAGCAGCGCGGCGGAGCCCAGCGACGACACTTCCTCGTCCGAATTGATGACGACTTCATAGCCGAGCCGGTCGGCAAACGGCGAGGTTTCAAGCACCTGCAGCGCCGCCAGCATGACGGCAATACCGCCCTTCATGTCGGCGGTGCCGGGGCCGTTGAGCGTATCCCCGTCGAGCCATTTCGAGGTCTGGAAGCCGTGGTCAGCGGCAAACACCGTATCCATGTGCCCGGTCAGCAGCACCCGCACCGGCGCATCGGGGCGTTTGACCAGATGAAAGTTCTGGCCGTGGAACAGCGGCGTCGCGGTGCCGGTCGCATCGACGGCACTCACCGGTGTCGGATCAAGCAGCTGCATCGACCCGCCCAGCACGCCGAACGCACCGACCAACTCACCCGCCATCGCTGCCAGCCCGGCCTGGTTGCGGCTGCCCGAATTGATCGCCGCCCAGCCTTCGATGCGCCCGACCAAAGGTTCGCGCGCGCCATCAAGCGTGGCAAGGCAAGCGGCCTCGACCGGCGACAGCTGCGGGGCGGGCAGGGGGGTGGATTCGGTCATGCCGCAGCCTTACCGCGCAGCCCGGCAAAACACCACACACATTGTGATATTTCTATCAGTCCAATGTTATTGTGAGTTTAGGGCTGTGTGCCCATGGCTTCGCCCATGCGGCGGATTGCGGCGACCTTGTCCTTGAGCGGTGCCCAATCGTCGCGCTCGGCGATGGCGGCCCAGATGGCCTCGATCTCATCGATCAGCAGGCTGCACGGCGTGGCGTCGGCCCAGTAAGGGTGCGACAGATTGCCGGCGGAAACGTGGTTTTCGAGCGCTGCCGCCAGCGCCACAAAGCCGGGGTGGACATAGGCGCCATGGTTGCGCCGCAGCTTGCCGCCGCGCCAGTCGAACCAGAAGCTGTCGAGCCCGACGCCCGAGGCTTCGAGCGCGGTCATCAGCGCCACCGCGACGGCGCTGTCTGCTGCCGCATCCAATGGCTGCACGCCGAGTCGTTTGAGCAGCGCCGCGGTCAGCGCCGCGTCATAGCGTGCGCCGAAATCCTTGAGC
>CALDHQ010000321.1 GCA_937894055.1 uncultured Polymorphobacter sp. | reverse complement strand
GCGTCACGCCCTCCAGATCCGACGCGGTGCCGACGATCGAATAGGCGATCAGATGCGGCAAATGGCTGGTCACCGCGAGCACCATGTCATGGTGCGCCGGCGTCATGATTTCGACATTGGCGCCGAGCCGCGTCCAGAACGCATCGACACGCGCGACGGCGGCGGCATCGGCGTCCGGCCCCGGCGTCAGGATGCACCAGCGGTTGGCGAACAGCGTCGCAAAGCCCGCGTCCGGCCCTGACTTTTCGGTGCCCGCTACCGGATGCGCCGGCACCAGCGCGACGCCCTTGGGCAGCACCGCGCCCAAATCGGTCAGCACCTGGCCCTTGACCGAGCCGACGTCGGAAACGACCGCGCCGGGGCTCAAATCCGCGGCGAAACTTTCGGCAATCGCCCGCATCGCGCGCACCGGCACGCACAGCACCACCAGGTCGGCGTCAACCACTGCCGCGCCCGCCGTATCGGTGACATCATCCGCCAGATCGAGCGCCAGCACACGCGCGCGGACATCGGCGGCAGCGTCATGCACCGTCAGGCGCACCGTCGGCATCAACGCCCGCACCGCGCGCGCCAGCGACGAGCCGATCAGCCCCATGCCGATGATGGCGACGCGTTCGAAGGGCAGCACCTACGCTGCGCCCTCGACATAGGCGCGCAACGCGGCGGCAACACCGCGCGTTTCGGCTTCGGTGCCGATCGATATGCGCAGGCAGCGGCCCAGCCCCTGCCCCGGCAACCAGCGGACCAGATAGCCCGCCGCCATCAGCGCCGTGTTGGCGCCTTCAGCCGTCACCGGCCCGCTTTCGGGAAACTCGATCATGATGAAATTGCCCGCCGACGGAATCGCGCGCAGCCCGGCATTGCCCATGCTCGCCACTTCGCCCGCCAGCCACGTCCGCCACTGCGCGTTGTGGCTGCGGCATTTGGCGATCCAGTCCTGGTCGGCAATCGCCGCCAGCGCGCCGGCGCCACCGGCGCTCGGCACGTTGAACGGCCCGCGGATGCGGTTGACCGCGTCGATGATGCCCGGCGCGCCATAGCCCCAGCCGATGCGTTCGGCCGCCAGCCCGTAGATTTTCGAAAACGTCCGCGTGACGATGACATTGGCATGGTCGCGCGCCAGTTCGAACCCGGTCTCATACGCCGGATCGTCGATATATTCGGCGTAGGCCGCGTCATAGACGAACACGATGTCGCTGCGCAGCCCGGCGTGCAGCCGCCGCACTTCGGCGCCCGAAATCAGCGTGCCGGTCGGGTTGTTGGGGTTGGCGAGATAGACGATGCGCGTGGCGGGCGTGACGGCGGCAAGCAGCGCATCGACATCGGCGGCATAGTCGCTGTCAGCTGCCTCGACCGGTGTTGCCCCGGCGCGGCGTGCGGCAATCGGATAGACCATGAAGCTGTTCCGCGCGAACAGCACTTCGTCACCGACGCTGGCATAGGCGAGCGCCAGCAACTGCAGGATCTCGTCCGAACCGGTGCCGCAGACGATGCGGTCAGCCTCCAACCCGTGCAGGCCGGCAATCGCCTCGCGCAGCGCCACCGAGGCGCCGTCGGGGTAGCGATGTGCCTGGCCGGCAATCGCGCCCATTGCGGCAATCGCCTTGGGGCTCGGCCCGAGCGGGTTCTCGTTCGACGACAATTTGACGGGCTCGGCGATGCCGTCGAGCTTCGACTTGCCGGGTGTATAGGCGTGAATCGCATCGATCCACGGCTTCATCTTCGGGGTGCTGGTCATGGCCGCGGCTTTTGCCGCGTTGCGGCGGCGCTGGCAAGCGCTGGCGCATGTCGGCTGCTACGCAGTCGAGAACGAGAACGGGCCTCCGGCGGGCAGGCCTCAGGCCTGCACCAGCAATTTGCCTTGGCAAACACCAATCGCCCTTGGCCGCAATGGCACCGCCGCAAACCTATAGGTGCAGGGGCAAGCCCCTGCCCGCCGGAGGCCCTTCCCGTCCCCTACTCGGCCGCCATCGCCAGTTCCGCCGACTGCGGCCCGCGGATGACGCGGCCCGGGCGGGCGTCTTGCACGACGCCGTTGCGGAAGGTGACTTCGCCCGACTTGACCGTCACGACATAGCCTTCGGCCTTTTGCAGCAGGCGCTTGCCGCCGGCGGGCAGGTCGAACGCCAGCCATGGCTTGCCGAGCTTGATGCGGTCCATGTCGATGACGTTGACGTCGGCGAGATAGCCCGGTGCGAGCAGCCCGCGGTCTGCCAGGCCATAGAGCAATGCGGTGTCGCGACACTGGCGCTTGATAGCGTTTTCGAGCGTGATGCGGCCCTGCTTGCGGTCGCGCACCCAATATTCGAGCATGAACGTCGGCGAGGCCGCGTCGCAGATCGTGCCGCAATGCGCGCCGCCGTCGGATAGCGAATTGACGCAATCGTCGCTGTTCTGCAGCGATTCGAGGAAGTTCAGATTGCCGTCGGCGTAGTTCAGAATCGGGAAATAGATGAACCCGGCGCCGTCGTTCGCCATCAGCAGGTCATAGGCATATTCGGCGCCCGACACGCCCTTGGCGGCAGCGCGCGCCATGATCGATTCGGCCTGCGTCGGCTCATAGTTGAAGCCTTCGTCCATTTCATACTGGGTGAACCAGCCGCCGGTGACGATCTGCAGCAGCGGCAGCACGTCGGTTTCGGGATAGACCGACTCCTCGGCAATCATCCGCGCGCGGAACGCCGGGTCCTGCAGCGAGGCATATTGTTCGACCCACGGCAGTTCGGCGATTTCGGCCCAGGCGGGCTTCAGGCGGAACGGGTGGACGGTGCCGCGCCACGCCATGACGATGCCGTTACCGCGCAGCGCGATCTGCGCGACGATGTTGGCGCCCTTGGCGTTCTGCGCGCGCATTTCGGAAATCTGCTCGTCGAGCGGCAGTTCCTTGGCGATCGACTGCAGCGCCGCGAAGGTGACGGGCATGCCGGTTTCGCGGCTGAGGTCGCCCATCCATTCGAACTCGTTCCATTCGCGCTTGAGGTCGCTCGCCATTTCGAACACGCCGTGGCCGGCGCGGCCCATGGCGCGGCCGATGCCGAGCAGTTCTTCCTTTGTCGCGGTGGTGCCGGGCACCAGCACGCCGTCGATCGACTTGTGCAGGATGGTGCGCGACGTCGAGAAGCCGAGCGCGCCGGCGCGCAAGCCTTCCTCGACGATTTTCGACATTTGCGCGATGTCGGTTTCGGTCGGCGCCTCGTTGTTGGCGCCGCGTTCGCCCATGACATAGGCGCGCACCGCGCCGTGCGGGACATGCGTGCCGACATCGACGGTGCGCGGCAGCTTCTCCAGCGCGTCCATATACTGCGGGAAGGTCTCCCAGTCCCAGGTCATGCCTTCGGCGAGCGCGGTGCCGGGGATGTCCTCGACGCCCTCCATCAGCCCGATCAGCCATTCATGCTTGTCGGGCTTGGCGGGCGCGAAGCCGACGCCGCAATTGCCCATGACGACGGTGGTGACGCCGTGCCACGACGACGGCCCCATTTCGGAATCCCATGTCGCCTGGCCGTCATAATGCGTGTGGATGTCGACAAAGCCCGGCGTGACGATCTTGCCGGTGGCGTCGATTTCCTCGCGGCCCTTGGCGGTCACCGTGCCGACCAGGCTGATGCGGTTACCGTCGATGGCGACATCGCCGGTGTACGGCTTGCCGCCGCTGCCATCGACAATCGTGCCGCCGCGAATGACCAGATCATGCATTTCGACTCTCCCAAGATTTCGCTTATTTTCGTCAGCGTATCACAGATTGACGTTAACGGAAGCGCGTTGCTGCGGCCTTGCACTCATCCGGCGCAGCCCGTAACCGCTTGGGCGATGAACGCACATGACCAACGCTTCGGGCTCGACCGGCGGGTGACGCTGGCGGTGCCGCTCGCGCTCGATTCGGGCGCGGCGCTGGCGAGCGTCGAAATCGCCTATGAAAGCTACGGCACCCTCAACGCCGATGCGTCGAACGCCATCCTGATCTGCCACGCGCTGACCGGCGACCAGCATGTCGCGGCGCAGCACCCGCGCACCGGCAAGCCGGGCTGGTGGACGCGGCTGGTGGGTGAAGGCAAGCCCATCGACCCCGCGCGCCACTTCATCGTCTGCGCCAATGTGCTCGGCGGCTGCATGGGCAGCACCGGGCCGGGCAGCACCGATCCCGCGACGGGCAAGCCTTACGCAATGGCGTTCCCGGTCATCACCATCCGCGACATGGTGCGCGCGCAGGCGGCGCTGCTCGATCACCTCGAAGCCGATCGCCCGCTGCTCGCCCAAATCGACGCCGGCCGCCGCGCCGCATGGCTCCTCTGCCTCGCCTCCCTCGAAAAACAGGACGAGGGCGGGATCTAGGCTGCCGGCGTCAGGCCCGTTTCGGCCCTCAGCCGGTTGATCATGTCCAGGGACAGATAGCCGTCCGCCACCAGGCCCCGGGCCTTCTGCCAGGCCTTGAGGGCCGAACGGGTATTGGTGCCGACAATCCCGTCCGGATTGCCCGGACTGAAGCCCAGGGCCGCCAGGGCCTTCTGGGCATCGATGCGGTCGGCCAGGGACAGGGGTGTCTCGACCGGCCAGGGGCGAACCAGTCCTGATTGACCCATGAAGCCATCAGCCAGCATGCCGACGCCCAGGGCATAGGCGGCCGAATTGTTGTAGCGGCGAATGGCGAAGTGATTGGGCAGCAGCAGGAAGGCCGGGCCGCTGGCACCGGCGGGCAGGGCGAGCTGGGCCTTCAGTGCCTGGTCCTGGATGCTCCAGCCCTGACCGTCGGCCCGCACCACGCCCAGCTGGGCCCACCAGTCCGGGGTCTCGCGGGGGCCGTCTGTCAGGCTGTAGTCAAAGCCTGAGGGCAGGACCACTTCCCGCGCCCAGCTTGCCCCCATCTTCCAGCCGGCCTTGGCCAGCAGATTTGCGGCCGAGGCCATGGCATCGGCGCTGGAGCCCCAGATATCGACCTTGCCGTCGCCATCGCCATCCACGGCGGTGGTGAGGAAGGTGGTGGGGATGAACTGGGTCTGGCCCATGGCGCCGGCCCAGGATCCGCGCAGCTGGCTGCGCGGGAATTCGCCAGAGCCGATGATCTTCAATGCGGCGATCAGTTCGCCCTCGGCCCAGTCGCGCCGCCGGCCGGATGCGGCCAGGTTGGCGACCGCCTCGACGACGTCGTCGCCGATCGCGTAGCGCTCCGCGTGCATCCGGTGCTGCGAGATGTCGTCGACCCGCACGGGCTGGAAGGTGCCCGCGCCCACATGCAGGGTGACGCTGGCGCGGCGCACGCCTTTGGCCTCTAGCGCCGCCAGCAGCGGTTCATCGAAATGCAGCGCGGCCGTGGGGGCCGCAGCGGCACCGGGCTGGCGCCGGCGGCGTCGATAGGTTGCGGGGTGGGAGCGTTCATGAGCGCGGCGAGGCTAGCGGCGCGAACGGCCCGCGTCATCCCGTCGCGAGGCCATCGGGGGCTTGCGAGCGGCCCCAGGCGTGCCAAGCTGTGGGTAATGTCGGCGGCGCCACCGGATTTCGTCGTTTTTCCAGCAGATCGGAAGAGCGTCGTGTAGGGAAAGAGTGTCTTC
>CALDHQ010000320.1 GCA_937894055.1 uncultured Polymorphobacter sp. | reverse complement strand
ATGGCCCCAAACCCTATAAATTTACAAGGTTTGGTGGCATCCATGGCCCCCAAAAACCTATAAATTCATAGACGGGTGCCTACCCCTGGCAAAGGCGACAGCGCGGCGACGGCGGGCGCCATCTATCGCGGCATGTTCGGGTTGAACGGCGTGGTGCTGCCGGCGCAGATTGTCGATTTCCTGCCACGTCTCGGGCGTTGGGTGACGACCATTGGCAGCATGCCGACGCTGGGCGCGGGCACGTTGATGGGGATTTTCGAACAGATCGTGCTCGTCACTGCGGGGCTGGCGATTGCGCTGTTCGGCAAGCAGGCGCGCTTCATGTCGAACCGGGCGCGGCTGTTGGTCATCGGGGCATCGGCGGGGTTTGTTGTGCATGCGCTGTTCTTCGCCACGCCCAAGCAATTCATGTATTTCCAGTTCTGATGCAGCGCGCCGCCCTTCTCAATCTGGCCGCCATGGCCGCAGCGATTGTCGCCGGCATCGCGGCGTATCTGCTGCTGTTTGCGACACTGGTGCACAAGCCGCTGACGCTCGACATCATGGGCGCCTATATCGACCAGAAGCAACGCATCATGGATGCCACGCCGTCGCCGCGCATCCTGATACTGGCCGGGTCAAACGGGCGCTTTTCGCACAGCTGCGAGCAAATCGCGCGCGACACCGGCATCGCCTGCGCCAATCTGTCGACAACCGCGAGTATCGGTCTGAAGTACCAGATCGATGCCTATATCGACCGGATGCGCCCGGGCGACCTGCTGTACCTGCCGCTCGAATATTACGACCCGGCCTACCCTATGCGCGACGATGTCGGCGACGAAGGCGCCTATCTGGTCCATGCGGCGGCGCGGCGACTGCCCGAAACCTATGGCTGGCGCGGCGTGCTGCGCGCGCTGTTCAGTTTCGACCTGCGCTTTGCGATTTCGGCGGTTGGCGAAATGCTGCTCGAACGCGCCGGGGTCGACCGGCGCACCAGTCTTGCCACGATGAACGCGCACGGCGATGAAACCGGCCACACCGACGCCAAGGCGCAGGCGTATCGGGCGCGCAATGCGGCGTTGCCGAAGCTCAGCGTCTCGAAGCAGAGTTTCGAGGACGCCGGTTATTGGTCGAAAGTTAGCCAGCAACTGGCGCGGTTGCGCGCGCGCGGCGTCATTGTGGTCGGCGGGCTGCCGACGACGTTCGATGATACCGAGATTGCCCCCGAAGCGCTGATGATGCTGCGCCGGCACTATGCCGCTGCCGGTGGCTGTCTGTTGGTGCTGCCCAACCGCAGCCTGTATCCACGGTCGTATTTCTATGACGCCAGCTACCATCTGACCGAATCGCACCAGCGCGCGCACTCGTCGCTGCTGGCGCCGCGGCTGGCTGCCGTGCTGCAGGCGGGTGGCTGTCCGTCCGCCGGCATTGAACCATGAAACGGCTAGGATCGCGGCTGCTGCAAAACCGGCAGCGGCTGATGGGGCCGCTCTGGTCAGTGGTCGAATATGCCTGGTATCCGGTGCTGCTGCTGGCCACCACCTCCACGCCGGCGGCGCGGAAGCGCTGCACCACGTCGGGCTCCTTGAGCAGCGTGACGATGTCGCCGCGCGGGATGGGCCGGCCGGGGCGTTCGACGACGATACGCTCCGTGCCAGTCAGCGGCCGCCAGCTCACGCCATATTGGCGCGCGATGTTGATCAGGTTCTGCGTTTCCAGAACCATCCGGCGGCCAGGGAGGGGGGCGGCGGCGATGATCGTCATTGCCCTTGGTCCCGCCTGGTCGAAAAGGTCGGAGAGGGTGGAATGGGCTTGGTCTACCGTGCCCGGCACACGGACGCCCAGGTGTTCGATTCCCAGGGTGGTGACGTGGCCATCAAGTTGATGCACGCCCATCTGTCCAGCAAGTCCACCTTCGAGGAACGGTTTCGACGCGAGGCGGAGGCGCTTGACGCGCTCGACCATCCGAACATCGTTCGGGTGTTTGAGGTGGTCGAAGACCATGGGCGCTTGGCGCTGGTGATGGAGTGGGTT
>CALDHQ010000319.1 GCA_937894055.1 uncultured Polymorphobacter sp. | reverse complement strand
GTGGATCGAACCGTCGGTGCAGGCGCAGCACGACTGGCCGAGTTGGCGCGACGCTTTGGCGCAGGCGCACCGGCTTGAGGACGAGGTGCTGGCGCACGACCGGCTGGCCTATGACGAACTGCTGGCGAATCAGTTGGCGCTGCTGCTGGTGCGCGCCTCGGCACGACGGCGGCGCGGCCGGCCGCTGGCGGGCACCGGCAAATTGACCGAGGCGCTGCTGGCGCGGCTTCCATGGCCGCTGACCGGCGCGCAACAGCGCAGCGCGCGCGAGATCGCCGGCGACATGGCGCAAGCCGTGCCGATGCTGCGGCTGCTGCAGGGCGATGTCGGCTCGGGCAAGACGCTGGTGGCATTGATGGCGCTGCTGACCGCGGTCGAATCGGGGACTCAAGGCGCGTTGCTGGCGCCGACCGAGATTCTGGCGCGCCAGCATCATGCGAATCTGCTCAACTTGCTCGACGGCCTGCCGGTGCGCGTCGGGCTGCTGACGGGCCGCGACAAGGGCCGGGCGCGCGCCGAACTGCTCGGCGCGCTGGCGAATGGCGAAATTGACATCCTCGTCGGCACGCATGCCATTTTCCAGGATGCCGTCGATTATCAGGCGCTCGGGCTGGCGGTCATCGACGAACAGCACAAGTTCGGCGTCGCGCAGCGGCTGATGCTGGCGGCGAAGGCTGATGTGCCGCCGCACCTGCTGGTGATGACCGCGACGCCGATCCCGCGCACGCTTGCGCTGACGGCATACGGCGAAATGGACCAGTCGCGGCTCGACGAACTGCCGCCGGGCCGCCAGCCGATCGAAACCCGCGTCACCGCACTTGAACGCTTGCCCGAGGTCGTCGACGGGCTGGCACGCCACCTCGCGGCGGGCAAACAGGCGTATTGGGTGTGCCCACTGGTCGAAGGCACTGAATCGGGCGACACCGCCGCCGCCGAAACCCGCGCCGCAGCACTGCGCCAGCGTTTCGGCGACACCGTCGGGCTGGTGCATGGCCGGATGAAAGGTCTCGACAAGGACGCGGTGATGGCCGAATTCGCGGCGGGCAAGCTGCAGATGCTCGTCGCCACCACCGTCATCGAAGTCGGCGTCGATGTCCCCAACGCCTCGCTGATGATCATCGAAGCCGCCGAACGCTTCGGCCTCGCGCAACTCCACCAACTCCGCGGTCGTGTCGGGCGTGGCACCGCGCATTCGGTGTGCCTGCTGCTGCGCGGCGCCGATATCACCGAAACCGCCAAGGCCCGCCTCAAGCTGATGCGCGACACCAACGACGGCTTCCGCATCGCCGAGGAAGACCTGCGCCTGCGCGGCGCCGGCGAAATGCTCGGCCACAAGCAATCAGGCGAACCCGAATTCAAACTCGCCGACCTCGACCGCATGACCGCGCTGCTGCCAATCGCCCGCGACGACGCCCGGCTGCTGCTCGACCGCGACGGCGGGCTGTGGCTCGCGCTGCACTTTGGCCTCGCCCGCGTGCAGATCGACGGCCCCTTCGCCACGCACGGCTCGGCGCAGGGCCTCGAAGGCGGCCGGCTGGCCAAGGCCGGACTTGTCGATATCGCCGCCTCGGTCGAGCCGGACGGGCGCAAGGTCGTCAACCATATCCAGTATGGAATGTTCGTCACCTTTCGCGCCAATGACGACTACACCAAGGGCTGTTTCGAGCAATACGGCCTGCTGACCGACAAGTCGGGCTGGTATGGGTCGATGTGGCGGCCCTTTCACCTGATCGGGCTTGAAACCTCGGTCTCGGTGCTGTCGGCGGTGGAAGGGCTGGAGGTCGCGGCGCCGCAGCTGCACGCGGTGGTGGTGCCGATCACGCCGGACGCAAACGCCGGTGGGGCAGCCGGCCACCGAGCCGCCGGCGCGCGCCGGCAAAAGCCGCCGCAGCGGCGCGATTCATTAGGAAAGCCCTCAAGACCCTTGCCCACCTGCCGAAACCTAGGACGTGGAAGCCGGCAGTCACGCCGGACCGCACAGTCCCAGGGTGAATCTCCATGTTCGTAATTCTCGGCTACATCATCGTCATCGGCTGCGTGCTGGGCGGCTATGCCATGGCCGGCGGCAGCTTTGGCGTGATCCTGCATGCTGCGCCGCACGAGCTGTTCGTCATCTGCGGGGCCGCGCTGGGTGCTTTCCTCGTTGGCAACAGCAGCAAGACCATCAAGGCCACCTTCAAATACATCCCCAAACTGCTGCAGGGTTCCAGGTTCACCAAGGCCCGCTACATGGAGCTGATGGCCCTGCTCTACGACGTGCTGTCCAAGGCACGCAAGGAAGGCATGATGGCCATCGAGTCCGACGTGGAGAACCCGCACGACTCGCCCCTGTTCAAGAAATATGCGCTGATCAGCGCCGACCATCACCTGATGGAGTTCATCACCGATTACCTGCGCATGATGGTGTCGGGCAACCTCAACGCCCATGAGATCGAAAACCTCATGGACAACGAAATCGAGACCCACCATCACGAAGCGTCCGTGCCAGCCGCTGCCATCCAGGCGATCGGCGACGGCCTGCCGGCCTTCGGCATCGTGGCCGCCGTGCTGGGCGTGGTCAAGACCATGGCCTCCGTCGGCGCGGCACCTGCCGTGCTGGGCGGCATGATCGGCGGCGCCCTGGTCGGCACCTTCCTGGGCATCCTGATGGCCTATGGATTTGTCAGCCCGCTGGCGCAACTGGCCACACAGAAAGTGGACGAAAGCACCAAGGAACTGCAATGCGTCAAGGTCACCCTGCTGGCCAGCGTGCAGGGCTATGCACCGGCGATCGCGCTGGAGTTCGGCCGCAAGGTGCTGTATTCGACAGAACGCCCGACCTTCGTGGAACTCGAGTCCCACGTCAAGGGCAAGAAGGCTTCCGCCTGAGGGGTTCAACATGGCCACCGCAAAACTCCAACCCATCATCATCAAGCGCGTCAAGAAGGGCGGCCATGGCGGCCACCACGGCGGCGCCTGGAAGATCGCCTACGCCGACTTCGTGACGGCCATGATGGCCTTCTTCCTGCTGATGTGGCTGCTGGGCTCCACCGCGCAGGGCGACCTGCAGGGCATCGCGTCGTACTTCCAGACTCCGCTGAAAGTGGCGATGCAGGGCGGCAGCGGCTCGGGTGACAGCTCCAGCGTCATCAAGGGCGGCGGCATCATGCTCTCGCGCACGGCCGGCAACGTCAAGAACGGCGACATCGAGGCGCCACCCAAATCCATGAACCTGCAACAGCTGCGCGCGCAGCTGCAGCAGCAGGACGCCGAGCGCATGCGCGAAACCCAGGCCCGCATCGAGCAGGCCGTGGCCGCCAACCCGCAACTCGCGGCCCTTCGCCAGCAGCTGCGCATGGACATCACCGTGGACGGACTGCGTGTGCAGATCGTCGACGACCAGGGCCGCCCCATGTTCGACGCCGGCAGCTCACGGGTCAAGGAATACATGCGCGAGCTTTTGCGCAGCATC
>CALDHQ010000318.1 GCA_937894055.1 uncultured Polymorphobacter sp. | reverse complement strand
ACGCCGCGCTGCTCGCGCTGAGCGAACGCTACGGCCTGTTCTATTTCTTCGCGCAAAGCTGCGCGCCGTGTGCGGTGATGAGTCCAATCCTGAAGTCGGTGGCCGATAGCCACCATCTGGCGGTGATGGCGGTATCAACCGACGGCGGGCCGTCCGACGTCTTCCCGCATTATGTCGTCGACAGCGGCCAGCGTGCGCGCATGGGGCTCGAATCGAAAACGACCCCCGCGGTCGTGCTTTTCGACAGCCAGACCAGGAAAGCTGTGCCGATCGGCTACGGCATCATGGCCGCCGATGAGCTGATGGACCGGATCTACGCGCTCACCCAGACGGAGGCCGGCCATGACTATTGAGGCCCGCGCATCCACACAAACGCATAAGTCCTCGCCCCCGCGCCGCTTCGCGATGAGCTCCCAGGTGCGCCACAGGCGGGTCCGCCGCGCGATGTTGCTTGTGGCGCTCGCCGCAGCAGTCAATCTGGGCGCGGTGCCAATGGTGACGCTGCCGGCCTACGCCGACGTCGCAGGCAGCATGGACGCCTATTTCAACGACATGGGGGCAGCGGCCAATGTCACCGGTCCGACCGCATTCGCGGGCCAATCGGCGGGCTATTACAGTCTCGGCAACGTCTGGACGCGCTTTCCACAGAAGAATGTGCCGCTCGCCAATCTGCAATTGCCGAGTGCGCGCGCCGGGTGCGGCGGCATCGACATTTTTGCGGGCTCGTTTTCGTTCGTCAATTCGGCCGAAATCATCGCGCTGTTGAAGGCGATCGCCAACAACGCGGTAGGGTTCGCGTTCAAGCTGGCGATTGATACCGTCTGCCCCGAATGCTCGAAGGTCATGGAAGAGATGCGCCAGGCGGCGCAACTGATGAACAATGCCAACATCAACAGCTGCGAGACCGCGCAGGCTCTCGTCGGCGGGATGTGGCCGAAATCCGACATGGCGGACCGCTCGATCTGTGAGGCGATCGGCAGTTCGACCGGCGTGTTCAGCGATTGGGCCGCATCAAAACATGGCTGCGGCAACAAGGGCGAACGCAGCAGCACCTTGGGCAGCGTTTCGGGCAATGCCGAATGGGCCGACGTCAATACCGGGGTCGCGCGCAACTACACCTGGACCGTGCTCAAGAAGTCGCCGTTCTTCGCACCCGGCGGCAATCTCGACCGCGAGCTGGCGCAATATGTCATGACGCTCGTTGGCACGATCATCTATGTACCGCCCAAGGATGCCACGCCGGGCAGTTTCAACCCCATCGAAGGCGACACCTCGTCGACGCTGGTGACGGCACTCCTCGATGGCACGACCACGACCGCGAGTGTCAAGATCTGGCGGTGCGATCCAGGCGAGCCCGACGACGCCTGCCTCAATCCGACGCTGGTGACGTTGACCGTACCCGCAGCATCGGCGTTGCGGCCGCGCGTCGCCAAATTGCTCGACGGCATGGTGCAGGCGATCGTCGCCGATACCGCACTGCCGCCCGAAGGCCAGGCGCTGCTGCAGGTCGCATCGCTGCCGCTCTACAAGATCCTGACCGTCCAGGCCGCCTACAGCCGCGGGCTGGCAACCGACGACCGCGCGACGCTTGCCGAAATCACCTCGGTCGATCTGCTGTTTGCGATTCTCGACCAGCTGACGAGCGAGCTCGGCAAATCAAAATCGGCCTTCATCGGCGCCGACGAGACGCGCATCGCGCAGTGGCAGGCGCAATACAGCAACGCCAAGCGCACGCTGATCGACCGTCAGGCGACAACGCAGGTCCGCGTTTCGGCGATCATGCAGGTCATCCAGCGTACCGGCTATCTCGAGAGCATTCTACAAAGCAGCATGTCGCCGGCAATGGCGGCATCGTTCGACTGGAGCCGGTCGGTCGCGACGCGCGCGCTGCAGTAGCGGATCCGGCCACGCGCCGAGACATTCTCAAGCCAGGGGAGCGGCCGCATGGCCACCGTCGAGGTCTTCACAATCGGTGGCGGCGAGTACATCGTCAACACGTTCAACGCGGTCGCGGCATGGACCGGCGACGGCGGCTATATCTCGATGATCCAGGTCGTCATGGTCATGGGGTTCCTGATGGCCACGACGATCATTGCGTTCAACAGCGAATGGCGCGCGTGGATCAACTGGTTCCTGTCGGCGACCCTGATCTACATGTGCCTGATGGTGCCGCGTGTCGATGTCCATGTCACCGATCGCATCGATCCGGGGCTCGCGCCAGCCGACATCGCCAATGTGCCGCTGGGGCTCGGGCTGATCGCCTCGTTCACCAGCCAGATCGCCGACTATCTGACCAGCGGCGCGGAACTGGTGTTCGGGCTGCCGACCGACCTCAACTACAGCCGCAACGGCATGATCTACGGATCGCGGCTGCTCGAGGCGACGCAGAATGTCCGCATCAACGATCCCGAATTTGCGTCGAACCTCGACGAGCATTTCCGGATGTGCGTGTTCTACGACATTCTGCTCGGGCACCGCTCGATGGACTGGCTTGCGCGGTCGGACGATCTGCTGGCCGCGATGGGCCCCGGTTCGGTCGCGCGGTCGCAGAAATGGCTGACGCGCGACAATGGTACCGGGACCGTCGCCTCCGAAATCATCACCTGCCGCGTTGCGTATCAGCGGCTGGAGGCCGATTGGGCGACGATGCAAACGCCACTCGAGAAGTTGCTCGGCGTCCAGCTCTATCCCAAACTGCTGCCCGACGCGGCGCGCGCCAAGCTGCTTGCCGATTTGCCGATCGCCTATGACTATCTGACCGGGGTTTCGCGTGCGGCGTCAGACACGCTTAAACAGCATCTGGTGATCAATTCAATGGCGCAGGCGTTGCACACGATGCAGGCGACCGGCGGCGGCTCATCGGTCGACGTCTATGCGCAAACCCGCTCGGAGATCCAGACGCGCAACACCTACAGCTCGATCGGCTCGACCGCGATGAAATGGGTGCCGCTGCTCAACATCGTGTTGACCGTGGTGTTCTACGCGCTGTTCCCGATTGCCTTTCCGATCTTCCTGTTGCCGGGCGGCGGGGTGGCGGCGCTCAAGGGCTATGTCACCGGGTTCTTCTATCTCGCCGCCTGGGGACCGCTGTTCGTGATCCTCCACATGATGCTGATGTACAAGGGCGCGGCTGACATGAGCGCGGTCACGGGCAGCAACGGCCTCAGCCTTGCTAGCTTCACTGGCATGGCAGACGTGAACAGCGATATCGGTCTGCTAGCAGGCTACCTTATTGCATCGGTGCCGTTTCTGGCCGGCGGTGTAGCGAAGGGCGCAATGGCGATCTCACACAACGCGACGAGCTACCTCAACCCGAGCCAGAACGCGGCTGAAGAAGCCGCTCGGGAAGCGAGCACAGGCAATGTCTCGCTCGGCAACACCAGCTTCGAAAACTCGAGCGTCCTCTCCCGCCAGTTTGCACAAGGCACGATTGCGCCGAGCTTCACCTATGGCGCAGCCCAGACCCGCACGATCAGCGACAGCGGTAGCCAGACCACCAGCTATCCCGAAGCCGCCTACGACCAGCTCCCGAATTCGAGCTACCCGTTCACCCCGACGCTCGGCCGCGACTTCTCGTCGCGCCTTTCCACCATGGC
>CALDHQ010000317.1 GCA_937894055.1 uncultured Polymorphobacter sp. | reverse complement strand
CGTGGCGCGGGTGATGGCGCGCGTCGATGAGCAGTTCGCGCGCGGTGCGCGGGTGTGGCCGCAGGTGCAGACGCGGCCGATAGACATCAGCTTCAGCTTTGCGGTGCCGAGCTTGATCTTCATCCGCTTCCCCGGCTGGTACAATGTCATGCGCTTCGGCACGCCCGACGAGATCATCGCCGCATTCAGCCAGCCCGAAAGCCGCGCTAAGCTGATCGCCGAGGCGACACCGATGATGGGGCTGTGGTCGTTCCTGCGGCTGCGTCAGGTGGCAAGCGCGGCGAACCAGCCGCTGGTCGGCAAGACGCTTGTTGAAATCGGCCAATTGCGCGGCGTCACGCCGCTCGAAGCGATGATCGACCTGTCGATCGAGGAAAAGCTCGACGCGCATTTCCTCGCCGAAGGCATGGGGCATAACCAGGACGCCGAAGTCGGCGGGCTGTTGCGCCATCCGCGTGTCCATATCGGCGCCAGCGACGGCGGCGCGCACATCCTGTCGTTTTCGACCTATGGCGACACCGGCTATCTGTTCGGGCACTTCGTTCGTGACGCCGGCATGCTGACCGTCGAGGAAGCGGTGAAGAAGATCACCTCCGACACCGCCGCCATCTGGGGCATCCCCGACCGCGGGCTGCTGCAGGCCGGGCAGATTGCCGACATCGTGGTGTTCGACGCTGCCGCAATCGACCGCGGCGCAGAGGTCTATGTCCAGGACGTGCCGGGCGACGGCAGCCGCTATGTCCGCGATGCGCGCGGTGTCGATACGGTGATCGTCGGCGGCGGTGTCGCGTGGAGCGCGGCCGATGGCTATTCTGCCGATGCGCGCGGTGTCACCGTGCCCGCCGCACTCGAAGGAGCTGCCGCATGAGCTGGGCGGGCGTAACCGAGCGGCGCATCGCGACCAACGGCATCGAACTCAACATCGCCGAGGCGGGGAAGGGGCCGCTGGTGCTGCTGCTCCACGGCTTCCCCGCGTCGTCGCACCAGTATCGCAACCTGATTCGCGTGCTGGGCGCGCGTTTCCACGTCATCGCCCCCGATTACCAGGGGTTCGGCAACAGCGACATGCCCGATCCTGCGACTTACGCCTACACGTTCGACGCGATCTCGGTGACGATCGAGAAGTTCCTCGCCGCCAAGGGGTTCGACCATTACGGCCTGTATGTGCAGGACTATGGCGGTCCGGTCGGCTTTCGCATCGTCGGCCGCAATCCCAAGGCGCTCGACTGGCTGATCGTCCAGAACTCGAACGCCTATGAAGTCGGCTTCTCGGCCGCGTGGGACGGCTTCCGCGGCGCACTGTGGAAGAACCGCTCGCCCGAAACCGAAAAGCCCCTGGCGGGCTTCCTGACGCATGATGCGATCAAGGGCATCTACCTCCACGGCGCCGAACATCCCGAACTGATCAGCCCCGACAATTGGGAGATGGACTATGGCCTGATGCAGCGGGCGGGCGCTGTGCGCGTTAACCTCGACCTGTTCTACGACTATCGCACCAACGTCGCGCTGTACCCGGTGTGTCAGAAATTCCTGCACGACCG
>CALDHQ010000316.1 GCA_937894055.1 uncultured Polymorphobacter sp. | reverse complement strand
AACGGCATCGAGTTGCAGGACCGCGAGTTCTTTGCCGCCATCCGTGAGGGCCGCCAGCCCAACAGCAGTGTGGTGCAGGTGTTGCCGTGCTACCAGGTGCTGCACGATCTCGAGCAGCAACTCAAGGCCTGAGCGGAGCACCCATGCAGCAAAGAAAACTGGGCGAATTCAAAGTCAGTGCCATCGGCCTGGGATGTATGAACCTCAGCCACGCCTACGGTCCGGCCGCATCGCCAGAGCAGGGCGAACGTGTGCTGCTCAGCGCTCTGGACGCGGGCGTTACGCTGTTTGACACCGCCGCCCTCTACGGCTTTGGTGCCAATGAAACCTTGGTGGGCAAGGTCATGAAGCCGCACCGCCAGAAATTCACCCTGGCCAGCAAGTGCGGTATGCAGGGGGTGGACCTTGGAGACGGAAAACCCGTGCGAGTGATCGACGGGCGCCCTGACACCATTCGCAAAACCTGCGAAGACAGCCTGCGCCGATTGCAGACGGACGTCATTGACCTTTACTACCTTCACCGTTGGGACAAGAAGGTGCCCATCGAAGACAGCGTGGGGGCCCTGAGCGATCTGGTGCGCAAAGGTCACATCCGCAGCATTGGCCTGAGCGAAGTGTCCTCTGCCACCTTGCGTCGCGCGCATGCGGTGCATCCCATTGCCGCGCTGCAAACCGAGTATTCGCTGTGGACGCGCAACCCCGAGATCGCGGTGCTCGACGCCTGCCGCGAGCTCGGCACGACGTTCGTGGCATTCTCGCCCGTGGCACGCGGCTTTCTGGCCGACGGCGTCGGCGATGCCAGCAACATGGCGAAGGGCGACTTGCGCCGTCACATGCCGCGCTTCAACCCGCCGCATTTGGAAACCAATCTCAAGCTGCTCGCGGCATTCAAGGGCATTGCCGCCGAATTGGGCGTCACGCCGGGGCAATTGTCACTGGCGTGGCTGTTGAACCGCGACGACCAGCTGGTGACGATCCCCGGCACCGGGTCGATCCCGCACCTCGAGGAGAATTTCGGCGCGCGCGACATCGTGCTGGCGCCCGAGGTGATGGCGCGGCTCGATGCGCTGATCAACCGCCACACCGTGTCGGGGCCGCGCTATGCACCGGCGATGCAGGCGTCGATTGATACCGAAGACTTCGCCGACTGACTCCAGCCGGAACAGGGGAACGCTGCGTGCAAGCCAAATCGAGGGTGCGATCGCTGGTCGGCGGGTCGATCGGCAATCTGGTCGAATGGTATGACTGGTACGTCTATTCGGCGTTCGCGCTGTATTTTTCGAAGAGCTTCTTCCCGCAGGGCGATACCACCGCGCAGTTGCTCAACACCGCGGCGGTGTTTGCCATCGGCTTTCTGATGCGGCCGATCGGCGGCTGGTGGCTGGGCAAATACGCTGATGTCCGCGGCCGGAAAGCGGCGCTGACCTTGTCGGTGCTGCTGATGTGCACGGGGTCGCTGTTGATTGCGGTGGTGCCGCCCTATGCCGTCATCGGCGTCTGGGCGCCGGTGGTGCTGGTCGGTGCGCGGCTGCTGCAGGGCCTGTCGGTCGGCGGCGAATATGGCACCTCGGCGACCTATATGAGCGAGATGGCGACGGCGAAACACCGCGGCTTCACCGCCAGTTTCCAATATGTCACGCTGATCATGGGGCAGTTGCTGGCGCTCGGCGTGCTGCTGGTGCTGCAGGCGACGATGAGCGACGCCGACCTCAATGGCTGGGGCTGGCGTATTCCGTTTGCCGTTGGCGCCGTGCTGGCGGTGGTGGCGCTGTGGCTGCGGCGCAGCATCGACGAAACGCACAGCTTCGAAGTTTTGCCGGCGTCCGAACGGCGCGGCATCGCCGGCGAGCTGCTCAAGCACCCGCGCGCCTTGCTCACCGTCCTCGGGCTGACCGCCGGTGGCTCGCTCGGCTTCTACACCTTCACCACCTACATGCAGAAGTTCCTCGTCAACAGCGCCGGCTGGACCAAGGCCGATGCGACCAGCGTCTCCGCGGTGTCGCTGCTGGTGTTCATGGTGCTGCAGCCAATGTTCGGCGCGCTGTCGGACCGCTTCGGGCGGCGGCCGCAGCTTATCGTGTTCGCCACGCTGGGCGTGCTCGGCACCATCCCGATGCTGACGCGGCTGGCGGTCGCTACCGACTGGATGACCGGTTTCTGGCTGATCATGGCGGCGCTGGTGGTGATGAGCTGCTACACCGCAATCTCCGGACTGGTGAAGGCCGAGCTGTTCCCCGCGCACATTCGCGCGCTCGGCGTCGGGTTGCCCTACGGTATCGCAGTTTCAGTGTTCGGCGGCAGCGCCGAATTTGTCGCTTTGAAATTCAAGGACATGGGCCACGAAAGCTGGTTCTTCGTCTATGTCACGGTGATGTTCGGCGTCGCGCTGGTGTCGGCCTGGGCGCTGCCCGAGACACGTGACGAGACGTTGATCGAGGACGATTAAGAGCCTCCGGCGGGCAGGCCTGAGGCCTGCACCCGATTGAAGAGCGGCAAAAAAATGGGTGCAG
>CALDHQ010000315.1 GCA_937894055.1 uncultured Polymorphobacter sp. | reverse complement strand
GCGTTCTTCGGGGTAACCGGCGCGCGCGATGGCGGCGGCGATTCGCGAATCGTCCGCGGCCACGGCATCGAGCCCGGCGCGCAATTGTGCAGCAGTCAGTCCCATCGGTCGGCCCTCGTTTGACTTGGCGACTTGAACAAGCCGCCCCGCGCGTTAATAGGCAATGCGCAACTTGCAGTCGACAGGACACCCAGCATGACCAAGATCACCGTCGTCAACCGGGGCGGCGCCGCCACCGAGATCGCCGCGCAGCCGGGCCTGTCGGTCATGGAAATCATCCGCGACGCCGGCTTCGACGAATTGCTGGCGCTGTGCGGCGGCTGCTGCAGCTGCGCCACCTGCCATGTCGTGGTCGATCCGGCGTGGTCGGACCGCGTCGGCAAGCCGAGCCCCGACGAAGACGAGCTGCTGGGCAGCTCGGACCACCGCACCGCGACGTCGCGGCTGTCGTGCCAGATCAACTTCACGCCGGCACTCGACGGCCTGAAGGTCACCATTGCCCCCGAGGATTGAGGCCGGATTGGGCATTTCGGGCGTTTAGCTGCTAGCATTGCCGGATGGCGCTCGAACAGCTTCGTAACCAGGGCTTTTTCGCCGACAAGAACCGCGCGTTCTGGATCCTCCAGGGCGGCGGCTGGTCGGCGTATCTGTTGCTGCGTGCGCTTGGCGGCCTCGCCAACCGCATGGGCCTCACCTTCATCCTGCCGACGATCATCGTCACCGCGACGGGGTTTTCGCTGACCTTGCTGATGGCGGCCGCCTATCGCCGCATCATCCGCATGAAGCCGGTCTATGTGTGGACGCTGTCGCTGCTGATTCTCGGCGGCGCGTCGGCGCTGTTCTCGGTGATCGAGGTCTGGGCGCACGCGACCTTCTACGAACCCGGCTGGCGGCCGCAGGGCATCGAGTTCCTCGGCGCCATCCTGCTCGACTTCTCGGTGCTCGGGGCGTGGACCGGGCTCTATTACGGCATCAACTATTACCTGCTGCTGTCGGCGCAGTCGGAGCGCATGCTCAAGGTCGCCGCCCAAGCCAATTCGGCGCAGCTCGAAATGCTGCGCTACCAGCTCAACCCGCATTTCCTGTTCAACACGCTCAATTCGATCTCGACGCTGGTGCTGCTCAAGGACACCGCGCGCGCCAACGCCATGTTGTCGCGGCTGAGTTCGTTCCTGCGCTACAGCCTTGTCGGCGAGCGCGAGGGGCTGGCGACGGTGGCGCAGGAAATCGAGGCGCTCAAACTCTACCTCGATATCGAACGCACGCGCTTCGAAGACCGGCTACGCACCCGCTTCGATGTCAGCCCCGAGGCGCTCGAAGGCCGCATCCCGTCGCTGTTGCTCCAGCCGATCGTCGAGAACGCCATCAAATATGCAGTGACGCCGATGGAGGAGGGCGCCGAGATCCACATCGATGCCCGCGTCATGGGCGATCGGCTGATCGTCACTCTCACCGACACCGGCCCCGGGCTCGGCGACGCGCCCTTGCTGGACGAGCTGCCGGTCACCACTTCAGGGACTGGTGTTGGTCTCGCCAACATTCGCGACCGTTTGCAACAAGCCTACGGCAGCGACCAACGCTTTGAAATTGCGGAGAATGTACCGCACGGCCTGATCGTTCTCGTCGATATTCCGTACCAAATCTTGGACACGCGGCCGAATTCGGCTAGTGTGGCCGCTGCAACGACCCCGGGGGGCAAACCCGAGTAACTGCACCCAAGGACGTCAAACATGCCAATCCGGACGATCCTCGTCGATGACGAGCGACTGGCCATTCAAGGGCTCGAACTGCGCCTCGGCGCCTTCGAAGACATCGAAATCGTCGAACGCTGCGCCAATGGCCGCGAGGCGATCCGCGCCATCCGCACGCTGAAACCCGACCTGGTGTTCCTCGACATCCAGATGCCGGGCTTCGACGGCTTTTCGGTGGTCAGCGGGCTTGCCGACATCGAGCCGCCGCTGTTCGTGTTCTGCACGGCCTACGGCGAACACGCGCTCAAGGCGTTCGAAGCGCACGCCGTCGACTATCTGATGAAGCCCGTCGACGAAGACCGGCTGGCGGCGACCATCGAGCGCGTCCGCCAGCGCCTGACCGAAAAGCGCAGCTGCGAGGAAAGCGGCCGGCTCAAGGAAATCCTCGAAGCCGTCGCCCCCGAAGCGCTGCCTGACGACATGGCCGCTGCCGCCGAGGAACCGGCGTCAAACCGCTTCGAAAAGGTCATCAACATCAAGGACCGCGGCCAGATCTTCCGCGTCGAAGTCGCCGACATCGAACGCATCGATGCGGCGGGCGATTACATGTGCATCTACACCGCCGACCAGACGCTGATCCTGCGCGAAACCATGAAGGACCTCGACAAGCGCCTCGACCCGCGCAAGTTCCAGCGCATCCACCGCTCGACGATCGTCAACCTCGACAACGTCAAGTCGGTCAAGCCGCACACAAACGGCGAATGCTTCCTGGTTCTAGGTAGCGGCACACAGGTCAAGGTCAGCCGCAGTTACCGCGACGTCGTGGCGCGGTTCCTGTAGAATTCAGGGCCTCCGGCGGGCAGGGGCTTGCCCCTGCACCCATATGTTGGTCGCGCCCGTGCGGGCAACGCCGGTGATTGATGCGCGCGCTGCAAACTATCGGGTGCAGGGGCAAGCCCCTG
>CALDHQ010000314.1 GCA_937894055.1 uncultured Polymorphobacter sp. | reverse complement strand
GCAGATCACCGCGACCTGATGACCCTCGATGGCGGCGGCATAGGCGGCGCGCAGCGCGACTTCGGTCTTGCCGAAACCGACATCGCCGCAAACCAGCCGGTCCATCGGCTTGCCCGATGATAGGTCGCCGAGCACATCGTCGATGGCGCGCTGCTGGTCGTCGGTTTCGGCATAGGGGAAGCGGTCGACGAACGCTGCCAGCCCGTGCGCGTCGGGGCTGATGATGTCGGATTCGCGCAGCGCGCGTTCGGCGGCGATCTTGAGCAAATCGCCGGCGATTTCGCGGATGCGGTCCTTCATCCGCGCCTTGCGGTTGGCCCAGGCGACGCCGCCGAGCTTGTCGAGCCCGACGCCGTCGCTGTCCGAGCCGTAGCGCGACAGCACGTCGATGTTCTCGACCGGCACATACAGCTTGTCGCCGCCGTCGTAGGTCAGCCAGACGCAGTCGTGCGGCGCGCGCCCGACCGAAATCGCCACCAGCCCCTCGTAGCGCCCGATGCCGTGATCGGCGTGCACCAGCAGATCGCCCGGCGTCAGCATCGACAGCTCGGCCAGGAACGCATCGGCCTTGCGCGCCGAACGGCGACGCCGCACCAGCCGGTCGCCGAGCATGTCCTGTTCGGTCAGCACCGCGAGATCGGGCGTGGTGAAGCCGTGGTCGAGTGCGACGACGGTCAGCGCGACCTGGCCGCCTGTCGACGCCGCCAGCGCCTCCTGCCAGCTGTCGACGAGCACGGTGTTGGCGACGCCGTGATCGGCGAGCAGCCCGTGCAAGCGCTCGCGCGAGCCCGCCGAGTAGCTGGCGAGCACGACGCGGGTCTTGTCGACCTGCAGCGTCGCAACGTGATGGTGCACCGCCTCATAGATATTGGCCTGCGCGGCGCGTTCGGGCGCGAAATCGCGCGCCGACCGCACGCCGCAGTCGATGGTGTCGCGCGTGCCTTCGGGGACGCTGTACGGCGAAGTCAGGTGGACATGCTGCGCACTGCACAGCACCTTCCACTCCTCGGGATCGAGGTAGAGCGCGTGCGGCGGCAGCGGCCGGTAGCTGCCCTTCTTGGCGGTCAGCGCGGTGGTGCGGTTGTCGTGATAATCGGCAATCGCCTCGAAGCGTGCTTCGATTGCCGCCTCGGCGCCGGCTTCGCGGATGATCGTGCAGTCGGGCGTCAGATAGTCGAACAGCGTGCCCAACTTCGCCTCGAACAGCGGCAGCCAATGCTCCATCCCTGCCAGCCGGCGCCCGTCGCTGATGGCGCTGTAGAGCGGGTCGCCGGTGGCAGTCGCACCGAAGCGCTCAAGATAGGCGCCGCGGAAATTGCGGATGCTGTTTTCACTCAGCAACACTTCGCCGACCGGCAGCAGGTTGAACCCCGTCGAGGCGCCGATCGTGCGCTGCGTTGCCGGGTCGAAATAGCGCATCGTTTCGATTTCATCGCCGAAGAAGTCGAGCCGCAGCGCATGTTCCTCGCCCGCCGGAAACAGGTCGAGCAACCCGCCGCGAATCGCGAACTCGCCGGCATCGACAACCGTATCGGTGCGGACAAAACCGTTCGCGGTCAGCGTCGCCGCCAGCCGGTCGCGGTCGATGCGCATGCCGGGCTTCAACGCCGCGCTCAGCCCCGCCATGCGGTCGCGCGGCAAAATCCGCTGCAGCACTGCGTTGACCGTGGTGACCAGCAGCTCCGCGCCGACGTTGGGTTCAACGAGCGCCGCCAGCGTCGCCATGCGGTCCGCCGACACCCGCATCGACGGCGAGGCACGGTCATACGGCAAGCAGTCCCACGCCGGGAAATAGCGCGTCGCCAGCTCGGGCGCGAAATAATGCGCCGCATCGAGCACGCTGCGCGCCGAGGCCTCGTCGGCCGCAATGAACACCGCGCGCCCCTTCGACGCGCGCGCAACATCGGCCATCAGCCACGGCAGATAGCCCGACGCGCAGCCGGCCAGCGTCAGCGGGCGGCGCGCGGTGACGAAGTTGCGCAGGTCGATCATTGGCTAAGAGCCTCCGGCGGGCAGGGGCTTGCCCCTGCACCCATATGTAGGGCTGGCAAATCATATGGGTGTAGGGCCCGAGGCCCTGCCCGCCGGAGGCCCTTCATCACCGCATCGTCCGTGAAATCGTATCGAGGCGCTGCAGCTTCTCCATCCACGGGCTTTCAAACCGCGCCGGCACCACCTGCGTGCCGATCGCCCAGGCCATGACATCGACGTCCTGTTCCTCGAGCAACGCTTCGAACCAGTCGAGCGCGGCGGCGTCCCATTCGGGGAGGTAGGCGTTGGCGAAGCCGCCGATCATCAGGTCGGCCTCACGGGTGCCGCGGTGCCAGGCGCGAAACGCGGCGCGGCGCTTGCGGAAGTCGAGTGGTTTGGGTTCGGTCACGCAGCGCTCCAACGCCAATAAGCGCCGCACCGGTTTATCCGGCGGGCGCGTTCAGCTAGGTTACCCTTTACCATGCGCCCCGAAACCCTCAACCCGCTGTTCGCCGAGACCTCGGCGCTGCCCGGCGTCGGCAGCGCGCAGGCGCGGCAGTTGGCGCGGCTCGGGCTGACGCGCGCGGTCGATCTGCTGTTCCATTTGCCGGTGATGGCGCTCGAACGCGTCAACATCGACGAACTCGACATGGCCTATGTCGACCGGCTGGTCACGGTCGAACTTGAAGTGCTGTCGTACCAGTCGGGCGGGCTGCGCGCGCCGATGCGGGTGCGCTGCCGCGACAAGGCCAACACCTGGATCGACCTCGTCTATTTTGGGCAGGCCGGTGGTTACGCACGGAAATTGCTGCCGATTGGCGAGACGCGCCTCGTGTCGGGCAAGCTCGACCGCTACGGGCAGGGGCTGCAGATGGCGCACCCCGATTTCGTGCTCAAGGTCTCCGAGCGCAGCCAGATCCCCGAACGCGAGCCGGTCTATGGCCTGACCGAAGGCATCACCAACCGCCGCATGGGGGTGCTGGCGCAGGCCGCCCTGACGCGTGCCCCCGAACTGGCGGAGTGGATCGAACCGTCGGTGCAGGCGCAGCACGACTGGCCGGGCTGGCGCGACGCTTTGGCGCAGGCGCACCGGCTTGAGGACGAGGTGCTGGCGCATGACCGGCTGGCCTATGATGAGCTACTGGCGAATCAGTTGGCGCTGCTGCTGGTGCGCGCGTCGGCACGGCGGCGGCGCGGCCGGCCGCTGGCCGGCACCGGCAAATTGACCGACGCACTGCTGGCGCGGCTGCCGTGGCCGCTGACCGGCGCGCAACAACGCAGCGCGCGCGAGATTGCCGGCGACATGGCCCAAGCCGTGCCGATGCTGCGGCTGCTGCAAGGCGATGTCGGCTCGGGCAAGACGCTGGTCGCGCTGATGGCGCTGCTGACCGCGGTCGAATCGGGGACGCAGGGCGCGTTGCTGGCGCCGACCGAAATCCTGGCGCGCCAGCATCATGCCAATCTGCTCAACTTGCTCGACGGCCTGCCGGTGCGCGTCGGGCTGCTCACCGGCCGCGACAAGGGCCGTGCGCGCGCCGAGTTGCTCGGGGCCTTGGCGAATGGAGAAATCGACATTCTCGTCGGCACGCACGCGATCTTCCAGGACGCCGTCGACTATCAGGCGCTCGGGCTGGCGGTCATCGACGAACAGCACAAGTTCGGCGTCGCACAGCGGCTGATGCTCGCGGCCAAGGCCGATGTGCCGCCGCACCTGCTGGTGATGACCGCGACGCCGATCCCGCGCACGCTGGCGCTGACGGCATACGGCGAAATGGACCAGTCGCGGCTCGACGAACTGCCGCCGGGGCGCCAACCCATCGAAACCCGCGTCACTGCGCTCGACCGCCTGCCTGAAGTCGTCGACGGGCTGGCGCGGCATCTGCACGGCGGCAGCGAGGAACAGCAGGCTCTTGAAGCAGCTGTGGCTGGCCACGTGGTACAGCGTGGCGGTGAGCGCCTTGCCGGGTGCGCGTGGCGATGGCCAGCGTGGGTGCCAGCCACCACCTCGTGTCCACCGTGGACGACGTGGCCTGGCTGCTGAACCTGCGCGGATCGGATGTGCCCTTCAACCCGGTGTTCGTCGCCCACCTGCTCATCGGCCCGGATGGGGCCACGCTGTACATCGCGCCGGGCAAGTGCAGCCCTGAACTGCAGCAGGCGCTGGCGGCTGATGGGGTGCAACTGGCGCCATATGAAGAAGCGCCCGGCGCACTGGCCGCCTTGCCCGCCGCGGCCCTGGCCAGCCGGCCCATGCTGCAGGTGGTGTCGCTGTGGGCCTGCACGTTGACACGCGGGCCCTGGGCCGCGATGGCGCAGTTGCAGCAATCTGATTGCGCGCACAGCAAGATCGGAAGAGCACACGTCTGAACT
>CALDHQ010000313.1 GCA_937894055.1 uncultured Polymorphobacter sp. | reverse complement strand
GGCCCTTGGCGAACTCGGCGAGCGTGCGCGGCCACGCATCGGGCGTCGCGCACGCCGTTGCAGTCTGGTCCTGGCGGAAGTTGATGTAGCCGATGCGCGTCTTGATGCCGGTGTTCATGGCGGACGCCGTTCCAGCCGAATCAGGGACTTGCGCGTCGGTGTTATAGGTCTTTACCAACGCGCTGAACGGCATTTTCTCGAACGACAGGCTGTTTTCCTCGCCCAGCGCCTTGGTGCCGGCCTTGCGCGCGCGCTCCTGTGCATCGAAAATGCGCGCCGCGGTGATCGTCGAAATGCCCATGCCGTCGCCGATGAACAGGATGACGTTCTTGGCGTGCGCCGGCCGGTTGACGACCTGCAGCCGCGCCGCGATCGTGTCGCGCCCGACCTGCCAGTACGGATCCTGCGTCGCCGAGGTGGTCAACACCGGGGCGGCACCCGCCGCCCCCGTCAGCAGCAGCGCAACCAGTATCGCACGTCCAAACATCATCCATCCCCCAACAGGCCGATTTCGCGCAGCCGTTGCTGCAGAAAAGCGTCGGCGCTGATCGCTTCGGGATAGCGGTCGGGCCGCGCCTTGTCGATGCACCCGGGCAGCGTGCGAATGACAAAACCGGGCGCGAAATGCAGGAAAAACGGCAGCGAATAGCGTGCCCTGCCCGCCCGTTCGGGCGCCGGATTGATGACACGGTGCGTCGTCGAGGGCAGCCGGTGGTTGGTCAGCCGCTGCAGCATGTCGCCGATGTTGCAGACCAGCGCCCCGTCCGGCACCGCAATGTCGCGCCACTGGCCGGCACGGTCGCGCAGCTGCAACCCCGCCTCCTCGGCACCGAACAGCAATGTGATGACGTTGATGTCCTCGTGCGCCGCAGCGCGTTCACCCGCCACGCCCGGCGCCAGCGGCGGATAATGCAGCAATCGCAGCACGCTGTTGCCGTCGCGCACCGGCTCAACGAAGTAATCCGCCGCCAGCCCCAGATGCAGCGCAATCGCCCGCAACACCCGCGCGCCGGCACCGTCGAGCGCCGCAAACAACGCCCTTACCGCCGGCTCGAAATCGGCAACCTCAGCGGGCCAGACATTGGGCGGCATCGCCGCGGCGGCCGGATGCCCCACAGGCAAATCACGGCCGGTGTGCCAGAATTCCTTGAGGTCGGGGCGGTCGGCGTCCTTGGCGGTCTCGATACCGAACGGCGTGTAGCCGCGCGCGCCGCCCTGTCCGACGAGGTAGCGGCGCTTGGCAGCCTCGGGCAGCGCAAAGAACGCCGCAGCCGCCGCCTGCACGCGCGCCACCAGCGCACCATCGACGCCGTGGTCGGTCACCACCGCAAAGCCGGTACGTTCGAACGCATCGCCAAACGCCGCCGCCGCGTCACGGTCGGCGAGCGTCAGCGGAATCGGCGAAATATCGGCAGTGGCGGTCATATGTCGCTCCTAAAACCAATCGACCGCGACCGCCAGCGCGGCTAAAGCGCAGCATCAGATGATTTCGCACGAGGCAGTTTCATGACCGGTACCGTCCATTGGCCAAGCTTCTCCTGGGAAGACCCGCTGCTGCTCGACAGCCTGCTCAGCGATGACGAGCGCATGATCCGCGATTCCGCCCGCGCCTTCTGCGCCGAACACCTCGCGCCGATCGTCCGCAACGACAACCGCCTCGAACAATGCGACCGCGGCCTGATGAAGAAGTTCGGCGACTACGGCCTGCTCGGCCCGACGATCACCGGCTATGGCTGCCCCGGCGTATCGTATGTCGCCTACGGCCTGATCGCGCGCGAAGTCGAACGCGTCGATTCGGCGTACCGTTCGGCGATGTCGGTGCAGTCGAGCCTCGTGATGTGGCCGATCTACGCCTACGGCAGCGAAGAGCAGCGCCAGAAATACCTGCCCAAGCTGGCGAGCGGCGAATGGATCGGCTCGTTCGGGCTGACCGAGCCTGATGCCGGCTCGGACCCCGGCTCGATGAAGACCAACGCCCGCAAGACCGCGAACGGCTATGTCCTCAACGGCGCCAAGATGTGGATTACTTCGTCGCCGTTCGCCGATGTCATGGTCGTCTGGGCCAAGACCGAAGACGGCAAGATCCGCGGCTTCATCGTCGAGCGCGGCGACAAGGGGCTGTCGACCCCCAAGATCGAAGGCAAGTTCGCGCTGCGCGCCTGGGTGACGGGCGAAATCGTGCTCGACAATGTCGAAATCCCCGAAGACCGCTTGCTGCCCAATGCCGTCGGCCTCGGCGGGCCGTTCGGTTGCCTCAACAACGCGCGCTACGGCATCGCCTGGGGCGCGATGGGCGCGGCGGAATTCTGCTGGCACGCGGCGCGGCAATATACGCTCGACCGCAAGCAGTTCGGGCGGCCGCTCGCGGCGACGCAGCTCATCCAGAAGAAGCTGGCCGACATGCAGACCGAAATCACGCTAGGGCTGTCGGCCGCGCTCCACGCCGGCCGGCTGATGGACAGCCACACGCTGGCGCCCGAAGCGATCAGCCTGATCAAGCGCAACAATTGCGGCAAGGCGCTCGATATCGCCCGCGTCGCGCGCGACATGCACGGCGGCAACGGCATTTCGGACGAATATGGCGTCATCCGCCACGTCATGAACCTCGAAGCGGTCAACACCTATGAGGGCACGCACGACGTCCACGCGCTGATCCTCGGGCGCGCGCAGACCGGCATCCAGGCGTTCTACTGAGGCACGTTGTCACCGCGTACCGGCTTTTTGTGGACGCGCGGCGGCGGCTTCGCTAACACGCGGCCGGGCTCGAATTCAGGGGATTTATCCGATGCGCATTCTTTTTGCCGTACCGGCGCTGGCGCTTGCCGTGCCGTTCGCCGCTGCCCACGCCGAGCCCGTGCCGGCGTCGGTTGCAGCGATGATCGATGCCGCCGCGGGTGATCCGGCGTCGCTCAAGACCGTCGCCGACATTGCCAAAAAGACCAACCCGGGTTCCGCCGCCGAAATCGACGCGCAGGTCGCCGCACTCAACAAAAAGACCGAGGAAGCCCGCGTCGCCAAGCTCGAAAGCCAGTCGTTCACCGAAGGCTGGAGCGGCGAAGGCACGATCGGCGCGTTCACCTCGAGCGGCAACACGTCGAGCACCGGTGTCGCCATCGGTGCCAAGCTGACCAAGGAAAGCCTCAAGTGGGAAAACACGCTGGCGGGCGCAGTCAACTACCAGAAGGATAACGGCGTCACCTCGCAGGAACGCTATTTCATCGGCAACGACCTGCACTACAAATTCTCGCCGCGCTTCTACGCGCTCGCCATCGTCAGCTGGGAACGCGACACTTTTGCGGGCTACACCAGCCGCTTCAGCGAGTCGCTCGGCCTCGGCTACAAGGTCATCGATACGCCGAAGGTGGTGCTCGGGCTCGAAGGCGGTCCGGCACTGC
>CALDHQ010000312.1 GCA_937894055.1 uncultured Polymorphobacter sp. | reverse complement strand
TCCGAACGAGGGCCACATATCGCGGGCCTTCCAGCGACGTGGAGGTCATCACCCCCTCCTTCACCAGGAACAGGAAGTTCGCCTGGTAAGCCCCGTAGATGTCTGTCTGATTCCCGCCCATGCGCAGGAACTTGATCCGCATCGCCTCGAGGTTGGCGGCGCAGGCCTCGAGGCTGGGGGCGTTGACCAGCTTGTTGTACTTCATGGAGCCGTCTTTCTGCGGCACCACGTGGAAGCACACGCCGGTATCGCCGGGCGGAGTTGTCTTCTGGGCGCAGGCGGAAAGGGCAAGCGCGGCCGCGCCGACGATCAGGTAGCTCTTGATAGACATGCCAAGAGCCTAGCAGCGCAGTCGCTTCGCGTCATCCGAGCGGAGCGATACTGCAATCCGCAGCCTGAGGCGCCAGCGGGCGGAAGTTGCGGTTGTCATCCGACACCTCGACCCGGCCGGTGACCAGGCGAAGGGTCTGCTGGCCCCAGCGGCCGTAGGTAGCGCCGCCCGGCTTCTCGCAACGCCCGGCGAAAAGGGTGTGTACGCAGGCGTCGAGCCCCGGATCGCCTGGAAGACGCCGCCAACGCCCTGCGCAAGGGCCGCACCGCCGACAGCTCGAGCGCCGAGGACGGCTATGACGCGCTCAAGCGTTACGCCCGCGACCTGACCCAGGCCGCCCGCGACGGCAAGCTCGATCCGGTCATCGGCCGCGACGAGGAAATCCGCCGCACCATCCAGGTGCTGGCGCGCCGCACCAAGAACAACCCCGTGCTGATCGGCGAGCCCGGCGTCGGCAAGACCGCTATCGTCGAAGGCCTCGCCTTGCGCATCGCCAATGGCGACGTGCCCGACGGCCTCAAGGACAAGCGGCTGATGTCGCTCGACATGGGCTCGCTGATTGCCGGCGCCAAGTATCGCGGCGAGTTCGAGGAGCGGCTGAAGGCCGTGCTCGACGAAGTCACCGCCGACGGCGCCAATGTGCTGCTGTTCATTGACGAAATGCACCAGCTGGTCGGCGCCGGCAAAAGCGAAGGCGCGATGGACGCGTCGAACCTTTTGAAGCCGGCGCTGGCGCGCGGCGAGCTGCACTGCATCGGTGCGACGACGCTCGACGAATATCGCAAGCATGTCGAAAAGGACCCGGCGCTCGAACGCCGTTTCCAGCCGGTGTTCGTCGGTGAACCCACCGTCGAGGACACCATCTCGATCCTGCGCGGGCTCAAGGAAAAGTACGAGCTCCACCACGGCGTCCGCATCACCGACGGCGCGATTGTGGCGGCCGCGACCTTGTCGAACCGCTACATCGCCGACCGCTTCCTGCCCGACAAGGCCATCGACTTGATGGACGAAGCGGCCAGCCGGTTGCGCATGGAAGTCGAAAGCAAGCCCGAGGAAATCGAAAACCTCGACCGCCGCGTCATGCAGCTCAAGATCGAGCGCGAAGCACTGAAGCGCGAGACCGACCAGGCGTCGAAAGACCGGCTGGCGACGTTGGAGGCCGAACTCGCCAACCTTGAGCAGCAGTCGGCGGAACTGACGACGCGCTGGCAGGGCGAAAAGGACAAGCTCGCGGGTGCGACGAAGATCAAGGAGCAGCTCGACGCCGCGAGGCTCGAAGTCGAACAGGCGCAGCGGTCGGGTAACTACGCCCGCGCCGGCGAGCTGACCTATGGCGCCATCCCCGACCTCGAACGCCAGCTGGCCGAGGCCGAGGAAGCGACGTCGAGCGCGATGCTCAAGGAGGAAGTCACCTCCGAGGACATCGCCGGCGTCGTGTCGCGCTGGACCGGCGTGCCCGTCGACCGCATGCTCGAGGGCGAACGCGAAAAGCTGATGAACATGGAGGTCGAACTCGGCCGCAAGGTCGTCGGCCAGAACGAGGCGATCAAGGCGGTTTCCGCCGCGGTCCGCCGTGCCCGCGCCGGCCTGCAGGACCCCAACCGGCCGCTCGGCAGCTTCCTGTTCCTCGGGCCGACGGGCGTCGGCAAGACCGAGCTGACCAAGGCGCTGGCGCAGTTCCTGTTCGACGACCCGCACGCGATGGTGCGCATCGACATGAGCGAGTTCATGGAGAAGCACGCCGTCAGCCGCCTCGTCGGCGCGCCTCCGGGCTATGTCGGCTATGAGGAAGGCGGCGTTTTGACCGAAGCCGTGCGGCGCCGGCCGTATCAGGTCGTGCTGTTCGACGAAGTCGAAAAGGCCCACCCCGATGTCTTCAACATCCTGCTGCAGGTGCTCGATGACGGGCGGCTGACCGACGGCCAGGGGCGCACGGTGGACTTCACCAACACGCTGATCATCCTGACGTCGAACCTCGGCTCGCAGTACATCGCCGGCCTGCGCGACGATCAGAATGTCGAGGAAGTCGAAGACCAGGTCATGGAAGTCGTACGCGGGCATTTCCGCCCCGAATTCCTCAACCGCCTCGACGAGATCATCCTGTTCCACCGGCTCGGCATCGAGCACATGGGGCCGATCGTCGACATCCAGGTCGACCGCGTCGGGTCGATGCTCAAGGACCGCAAGATCGTCCTCGAACTCACCGAAGGCGCGCAGCGCTGGCTCGGGCGCGTCGGCTACGATCCGGTCTATGGCGCGCGGCCGCTCAAGCGCACGGTGCAGAAGCACCTGCAGGACCCGCTCGCCGACATGATCCTGCGCGGGCAGATCCCCGATGGATCGACGGTGCGGGTGGAAGAGGGCGACGGGAAGTTGTTGCTCGAAGTGGTTTAAGGGCCTCCGGCGGGCAGGGACTTGTCCCTGCACCCATGAGTTTGGGCCGGTGCATCGGACGCGACCGTCGCGTTTGGTGCACCGGCCCAAAAATTGCGTGCAGGGGTCACCCCTGCCCGCCGGAGGCTCTGCTCTCCCCCCGTTGCACTCGTCCGGTTTCCGCCCTACTCCGGTCGGCATGACGCTCGACCCGAACCAAAGCCTCGCGCAGGCCTATGCGCTGTTGCAACGCGGTGATGTGCGCGGCGCGCGCGGGCTGGTGGCCGGCGTGCTGCGCAGCTATCCGACGGCGCCGTCGGCGCTCAGCCTGATGGCGCTGGTGGAATTGACCGGCCTGCAGCGCCAGGGCGGCGACGCCAAGCCGGCGCTGGCGGCGTTTGCGGCGGCGATCAAAGTTGCGCCGCGCGATCCGCAATTGTTCAACAATCTCGGCAACTTGCACAAGACGCTGGGCGCCACTGACGATGCGTTGGCGGCGTATCGCAAGGCTATTTCGCTCAACCCCGACTTTGCCGATGCGCTGGCGAATCTCGGGATCGTCGCGCAAGCTGCCGGGCTTTATGACGAGGCGCTGCCGGCATTGCAAAAGGCGGTGCGGATTGCCCCGCAGCTGGCGCGGGCGTGGAGTGCGCTCGGACTGTGTCTGCGCGAACTTGGCGAAGTCGAGGTCGCGGTGACGGCGTTCGACAATGCGCTGACCATCGACCCTGTGTCGCCCATCGCGCTGAAGGGTCGCGCCCGGGTCGAGCTCGAACGCGGCGGCCCCGATGCTGCGGCGATCTACCAGCGTGCCGTGCTGGCGCTGCCCGACGATCTGCAGGTTGCCGCCGGTGCTGCGGTCGCGTTGCAGGAATCGGGGGACAGCCAGGGCGCGGTCAGTATGTTGGCGCGCAAGGTCGCGGCGCACCCCGAATGGACTGACGGCCATGAAACGCTGGCCAAATTGCGTTGGCAAACCGGCGAAGGCGGAGCGTTCACCGCTAGTTTCGAAGCGGCGCTGGCCGCGCGGCCCGGCGACAAGGCATTGTGGCTGTCGTTGTTGCGCACGCTGGCGCAGTCGCGGCGCTGGGATACGCTGGCAACGCAGGTGCGGGCGGCGCGGCAGGCGGCGGGCGACGACCCGTTGTTTGATATGGGCGCGGCGATTGCCGCCAGCGAAAGCGGCGCGGAAGCGACGCAAGCCTTTGAACAAATTGCGCCGGTACTTGGTGGCGAAAGGCATTTCGCGCTGGCCTGGGCGCGGCATCTGCTGCGCGCCCGCGATCCCGTGCGCGCGGCGGCAGTTGTCGAACCCTGGGCCGGTACTGGCGCG
>CALDHQ010000311.1 GCA_937894055.1 uncultured Polymorphobacter sp. | reverse complement strand
AACGGATCGGCCTTGACGGGCAGCGTGGCGACATCGACGCGCTGCGTCGTGCCGCCAAAGCCGGTCACCTGGCAGAACAGCCGGTACAGCGGCACGCTGGCATAGGCGAGCGCCAGCATGGCGAGCGCCAGACCTGCGGCAATCAGCCCGGTGCGGCGACGTGCAACGGCAGAGGCGGCGGACGTGCTCATGTGACGAACTTGACCACGGTAATCGCGAAGAACAGCACCGCGAGCGCACCGAGCACCAGCCCGAGCGCCCGGTTGCGCGACTTGCGCGCGGCGATGAAGGCTTCGGTCTGCTTTTCGGTCATGCGTTCCATGGCAGCACCCAATGATCGACCACGAGCGCTGCGAACAGCATGAACAGATACAGCAGCGAGAAGCGGAACATGCGCTTTTCGGGCGCCATGTCGGCGGCCAGCGTCGCAGTATTGCGCCAGACGGCGACGGCGCAGGCAATGAAGCCCAGCCCGAACACCGCAGCGGTGCCGCCGTAAATCCAGCCGGTCAGGCCGAGCGCCCAGGGCAGCAGGCTGACGGGCACGAGCACCAGCGTGTAGAGCAGGATCTGGCGACGCGTCACCACCGGGCCATCGGTCACCGGCAGCATCGGCACGCCGGCCTTCGAATAATCGGCCTCCATGAACAGCGCCAGCGCCCAGAAGTGCGGCGGCGTCCACAGGAAGATTAAGGCGAACAGCAACACCGGCAGCGCGCTGATGTCACCGGTCACCGCGGCCCAGCCGATCAGCGGCGGAAATGCGCCGGCCGCACCGCCGATGACGATGTTCTGCGGCGTCCGGCGCTTGAGCCCGACGGTATAGACCAGCACGTAGAACAGGATCGACACCGCCAGGATGGCCGCGGCCAGCCAGTTGACGGCAATGCCCATGATCGCCACCGAACCCGCGGCAAACAGCACGCCGAAGCCCAGCGCGTCGCTGCGTTCGATGCGGCCCGCCGGCAGCGGGCGATTGGCGGTGCGCTTCATCAGCGCATCGATATCGGCTTCATACCATTGGTTGAGTGCGCCCGCGGCCCCGGCCCCGACCGCAACGCACAGCATCGCGACGAAGCCGATGACCGGGTGGATATGCCCCGGCGCCACGGCCATCGCGCAGGCGGCGCTGAACACGACGAGCGTCATGACGCGGGGCTTGAGCAGCGCGAAGTAATCGCGCCAGTCAGCTAGCCCCGCGACGTTGGTCGCCGGAAGATCTGTCGTGTTCACCCGTGGCACCCTGCGCTGACCATCACTTGATGATCGGCACGGTCTCGAACTGGTGGAACGGCGGCGGCGACGACAGCGTCCATTCGAGCGTATTGGCGCCTTCGCCCCAATAGTTGTCGCCGACCTTCTTGCCGGCCGCGAGCGACCAGATGACATTGATGAAGAAGAACACCATGCCGAACGCCATGATCGCATAGCCGTAGCTCGAGATCAGGTTGTAGGTGGCATAGGCCGCCGGATAGTCGGGAATGCGGCGCGGCATGCCGTCCTGCCCCAGGAAGTGCTGCGGGAAGAACAGGAAGTTGACGCCGATCGTGAAAATCCAGAAGTGCAGGTGGCCGAGCGTCTTGTTGAGCTGGCGACCCGACATCTTGCCGAACCAGTAGTAGAAACCGGCGAACAGCGCGAACACCGCACCCAGCGACAGCACGTAGTGGAAATGCGCCACGACGTAATAGGTGTTGTGCATGTAGGTATCGATGCCGGCGTTGGCGAGCACGACACCGGTCACGCCACCGATGGTGAACATGATGATGAAGCCGATCGCCCAGATCATCGGCAGCTCGAAGCTGATCGAACCGCCCCACATCGTCGCGATCCACGAGAAGATCTTGATGCCGGTCGGCACCGCGATGATCATGGTGGCTGCGGTGAAGTAGAACTTGGTATCGACGCTCAGCCCGCTGGTGAACATGTGGTGGGCCCAGACGACGAAGCCGACGAAGCCGATGGCGACCATCGCGTAGGCCATGCCGAGGTAGCCGAACACCGGCTTCTTCGAGAAGGTCGAGATGATCTGGCTGATGATGCCGAAGCCCGGCAAAATCATGATGTAGACTTCGGGGTGGCCGAAGAACCAGAACAGATGCTGGTACAGGATCGGGTCACCGCCGCCTTCGGGCGCGAAGAACGTCGTGCCGAAGTTGCGGTCGGTCAGCAGCATGGTGATGGCACCGGCGAGCACCGGCAGCGACAGCAGCAGCAGGAACGCGGTGACCAGCACCGACCACACGAACAGCGGCATTTTGTGCAGGGTCATCCCCGGCGCGCGCATGTTGAAGATGGTGGTGATGAAGTTGATGGCGCCGAGGATCGACGAGGCACCGGCAAGGTGCAGCGACAGGATCGCCATGTCGACCGCCGGCCCCGGGTGACCCGAGGTGGCGAGCGGCGGATACACCGTCCAGCCGGTACCGGCACCGTTGAAGCCGGGCACGCCGGGCACGAACATCGAACCGAGCAGCAGCAGGAACGACGGCACCAGCAGCCAGAACGAGATGTTGTTCATGCGCGGGAACGCCATGTCGGGCGCGCCGATCATGATCGGCACGAACCAGTTGCCGAAGCCGCCGATCATCGCGGGCATGACCATGAAGAACACCATGATCAGGCCGTGGCCGGTGATGAAGACGTTCCACAGATGGTAGGATGCGTCGAGGTTGCCCTGCGTGAACCAGGTCAGCCACTGGATGCCGGGATGCGCGAGTTCAAGGCGCATGATGCCCGAAATCGCGCCGCCGATGATCCCCGCGAACACCGCGAAGATCAGATACAGCGTGCCGATATCCTTGTGGTTGGTCGAAAACAGCCAGCGCTGCGCGAAGCTCAGCGTCGGGTGATCGTCATGGCCATGGTCGTGGGCGTGGCCATGGGCGTCAAGCGCGTGCTCGGTTGCCATGATCGGGTCCTCTTAGTTGGTCGCGGCCGGCGCGGCGGCCGGTGCGGGCGTTACTTCGGCAGTCGCAGGCGCTTCGGGCGCCGGGGCGGCGGGGCCACCCACTGCGGTTGCGGTTGCGGTATCGGCAGCCACGGCAGCAGCACCGGCGGCGGCTTCAGCGGCCGGCGCTTCGGGCGTGATGCCGTTTTCCTTCTGCTTGGCGGCGACCCACTGTGCGAACTTCTCCTTCGAGACGACTTCGACAGTGATCGGCATAAAACCGTGGCGCGTGCCGCAGAGCTGGTTGCACTGGCCGTAGAACACGCCTTCCTTGGTCGCCTTGAACCAGGTTTCGTTGATGCGGCCGGGGACGCCGTCCATCTGTACCCAGAACGACGGGATCGACCAGGCGTGGATGACGTCGGCTGCCGTCACCAGCATCTTGACGGTGGTGCCGACCGGCACGACGACGCGGTTGTCGGTTTCCAGCAGGTACGGCAGGTTGGCCTTGGTAGCTTCGTCCTGCGTCAGCGCGATGGCATCGAAGCTGAAGCCGCCATTGTCGGGATATTCATATTCCCAATACCATTGGTGGCCGGTCGCCTTGATGGTCAGTTCGGCCTTGGGCGGATCATACTGGTTGGCGAGCAGCCGGAACGACGGCACCGCGACCCAGACGAGGATCAGCACCGGCACCAGTGTCCATGCCACTTCAAGCAGCGTATTGTGCGAATTGCGCGAGGCGACGGGGTTGGCCGCAGCGCGGTAACGGAAGATCGTCCACAGCAGCAGAATGATCACGAAGATCGAAATGCCGATGATCAGCGGATTGAGGATGCCGTTGAGCATCGCCGCGCCTTCTTCGCCAATCGGCGTAAACTGTGTCTGCACGCCGCGTGCGCCCGACGGCTGGCCGATGCCCGCCACAGGCGCCGTCGGCGGCACCGCAGCAGCCACATTGACAGCCGCCGTGGTCGCCGCAGCCGTCGCGGTGGCGGCGGCTTCCTGCGCCCAGGCCGCGCCGCTGGCGGCGAAGCTTGCGATGGCGGCGCCGGTTCCGGCAGCCAGTTGTTTCAGTACGCGCATCATACCCCCGAAGTTCAAATGGCTCCGACTTTAGGCCGGAGGGGTAGTGTAATCCGGCAGGTGCCGGAAGGGAAGTTGGCGGCTTATAGGCGCGGCCTGCGCGCTTCGACAAGCGTCCAGACCGCCGCAGGGGCGGTGGGCATGCATTTTTTGCGCCTTGTGGCGACAATGCCCCATGCCAGCCCCCGCCCGTCGGACCGCTACGCCTTGAGATCAGCGAACTTTGCGACGCTGCGGCTGGTCTGTGCGGTCACCGCATTCTTGACATCGTCGCCCTGCAGCATGCCGGCATTCCACACCGCGACATACTCCAGCCCCTGGTCGATGGTCATGTCGCGGCCGGCGTTCAGCACCTGCTTGATGCCGGTGATCGCCAGCGGCGACTTGCCGGCAATCTCGCGCGCCATCGCCATGCCGGCTTCGATCGCGGCTTCATGGCTGTCGGCAACCTTGTTGAGGAAGCCGTATTGCGCCGCCTCGGCGGCCGGGAAACGGCGGCCGGTGTAGCAGAGTTCGCGAATCAGGCCTTGCGGCAGCAGATACGGGATGCGCTGCAGCGTGCCGACGTCGGCGACGATGGCGATGTTGATTTCCTGGATGGTGAAGAAGCAGTCGGCGGTGCCGACCCGCATGTCGCAGGCGGTGACGAAATCGACGCCGCCGCCGATGCAACCGCCCTGCACCACCGCGATGACCGGCACGCGGCAGCGGTCAACGACGGTGAAAGTGTCCTGCATGTGCTTGACGTGGCGACGGAACGATTCGCGGGCGCGGCCGAGATCGCTGCTGTCGCCACCGCCGCCGAGCGAACCGGCGGCCATCTTGAGGTCGAGACCGGCGGAGAAATGCTTGCCGGTCGAGGCGATGACCACGGCGCGGACGCTGGTATCGGCGTCGATCGCTTCGAACACGGTGATCAGCTCGGTCCAGAACGCCCGGTTCATCGTGTTGAGCTCGGCGGCGCGGATCATCGTCACGCGGGCGATGCCGTCTTCGACGGTCAGGCTCAAAGTCTGCAATTCCATTCGGTCTCTCCCCGGTCTAATAGCTTCCCCATGACCAAATTCACCGTCAACGGCAACCCCGTGCACTACAAGATGGATCCCGAGACGCCGCTGCTGTGGGCGTTGCGCGATGCGTCGAACCTGACCGGCACCAAGTTCGGCTGCGGCGCCGGGCTGTGCGGCGCCTGCACCGTCCACATCGACGGCGTGCCGACGCGGTCGTGTTCGATCAGCATCGGCGCCATCGAAGGCACGCTGGTCACCACCATCGAAGGCCTGTCGGATGACCGTTCGGACCCCGTCCAGCAGGCGTGGATTGCCGAGCAGGTGCCGCAATGCGGGTATTGCCAATCGGGCATGATCATGGCGACGGTGGCGCTGCTCAAGACCAACCCCAACCCGACCGACGCCGATATCGACGCCGCGATCACCAACCTGTGCCGCTGCGGCACCTATCCGCGCATCCGCAAGGCGATCCACCGCGCCGCCGCCAGCCTGACCGCCGGTAGCGTCATCGCCGCCGCACCCGCCCCCGACACGACGTTGTCCGAAGCTGCGCGCCGGACGCCGGCGCTCAACCCCAACCCAGCGCGCGACGCAGAATGACCGCGGCGCGCTGGACGCCCAAGCTGTTCAGCGTATTGAAGGACGGCTACGGCGTCGCCGAACTGCGTACCGATGCGCTCGCCGGGCTGACTGTCGCCATCGTCGCGCTGCCGCTCGCCATGGCGCTCGGCATCGCCAGCGGCGCCTCGCCCGACAAGGGGCTGGTCACCGCCATCGTCG
>CALDHQ010000310.1 GCA_937894055.1 uncultured Polymorphobacter sp. | reverse complement strand
GTCGTTTGCCTTGGGCACGTCGGCCCATTGCACATGGCTGACGCCGTTGATGCGCGGATCGTCGGGATGGACGGGGTGGAACACCGCGCGCACCGCCTCGCGGACCTTCGGGCTGAGTTCGAGGATGCGCGCCGCACCCAGCGCGTCGATGCCGGCGTAACCCGGCTGCGGTTCGACGATGGCGTAGTAGTTGCCGCCGTACGCGACATCGAGCGTCAACGGGCCCAGCCCCTCGACCTCGATCTTGAGGCCGCACGCCGCGAGGTAGGAGGCGATGTTGCGGATCTTGACCGAGGTGACCTTGTTGCCGTCCTGCACATAGTCGATTTCGATGATGCCGGCGGGCACCTCGACGCGCAGATGGCCGGGGACGCGCGGGGTAATCAGCCCGTGTTCCAGCCCGAAGGTCACCATGCCGATCGTGCCGTGGCCGCACATCGGCAGGCAGCCGCTGGTTTCGATGAACAGGATGCCGAAGTCGGTGTCGGGGAGCGTCGGCGGATACAGAAAACCGCCCGACATCATGTCATGGCCGCGCGGTTCGAAGCACAGCCCGGTGCGGATCCAGTCGAACCGCTCCATGAAATCGGCGCGGCGTTCGGACATCGAATTGCCGCGCAGCAATGGCGCGCCACCGGCGACCAGCCGCACCGGGTTGCCCGCGGTGTGGCCGTCGATGGCGAAGAACATATGGCGCGTCATAGTGTCGGGCGCGTCGCGGCGGCCTTTTCGACCATCGCGGTGACTTCGGCGCGGCGCGCGCCGGTCAGCGGCATGCGCGGCATGCGGACGCGTTCGGAGCCGCGACCCATGATCTGCTCGGCGAGCTTGATCGACTGCACCAGATCGTGTTCGGCGTCGAGGTGCAGCAGCGGCATGAACCAGCGGTAGATGGTGCGTGCCTTGTCCCAGTCGCCGGCCTTGACCGCCGCGACGAGCGCCACCGATTCGCGCGGGAAGGCGCTGGTCAGCCCCGACACCCAGCCCTTGGCGCCGAGCATCAAGCCTTCGAGCGCCACGTCATCGAGCCCGGCCATCAGCACGAAGCGGTCGCCGAACGCATTGATCAGGTCGGTAAAGCGGCGCGGATCGGGCGCGCTTTCCTTGACCGCGACGATGTTGGGGATGTCGGCAAGGCGCTTCAGCACATCGATATCGATGCTGACGCGGTAGGCGGGCGGGTTGTTGTAGAGCATGATCGGCAGGCTGGTCGCCGCCGCCACCGCCGCGAAATGCGCGTAAAGCTCGTCGGGCTTGGGCACATAGACCATCGCCGGCAGCACCATCAGCGCATCGACGCCGAGCGCTTCGGCATCGCGCGCAAATTGCACGGCGCGCGGCGTGGTGAGTTCGGAAACGCCCGACAGCACCGGCACGCGGCCACGCACGCTGTCCTGGGCTGCCGCCAATACGGCGCGCTTTTCATCGGGTTCGAGGCTGTTGTTTTCGCCGCAGGTGCCGAGCAGGATCAACCCGTCGACGCCGTCATCGATCAGCGCCGATTGCACCGCCTTGGTGGCGGCAAGGTCGACCGACAGGTCGGCGGCGAACTGCGTCGTCACCGCAGGGTAGACACCGGTCCAGTCGAGCTTTGCATTTGCCACGGCAGTTCTCCAAAAAGGGGGTGCTGCCTTATAGCGCGCCGCCCGCGAACCGAAAGCCCCGCCCCATGTCCAATTCGCCCCGCACTGCCATTGTCATCGGCGGCGGTGTGGTGGGCAGCGCCTGCGCGTTGCGGCTGGCGGGCGCCGGCGTGGCGGTGACGCTGGTTGATGATGCGCCGGCGCAGCGCCCGGCATCGTGGGGCAATGCCGGGCACATCGCTGTCGAGCAGGTAGAGCCGATTGCGTCATGGGCGACGTTGCGCTCGGCGCCGCGCCGGCATTTTGCGCGCGGCGGGGCGCTCGATTTGCCGGCGGCGGCAATTGGAGCTTGGCTGCCGTTCGGACTGCGGCTCGCGGCGGCGGCAACGCGCTTCGAGGCAGGCAAGGCGGCGCTGACGCGGCTGATGGCGGGCGCGATGCCGGCGTGGCGGCGGCTAGCGACGGATGTTGGCGACGCGGCGCTGTTGCGCGAGGAGGGGCATTTCATCCTTTGGGAAACGGCTGCGACCGCCGTCGCCGGGCGCGCTGCCTGGGCCGCGACCGACACCGGCAACGCGACGATCCGCGACGCGACCGCCGCCGAGCTTGAGGCGCTGCGTGGCGCGATGGGTGCGCCGTTCGCCGGCGCGGTGCGCTGCGAAGGCTCGGCGCAGATTGCTGACCAGACGCGGTTGGCCGACGCGCTGGCGGGTGCGCTGGCGCGGGCAGGGGTGGTGCGGCGCTCCGGTCAGGCGATGCTGGTGCAGCACGGCGACCGCGTCACGGTAGCGGCCGGCGGTGAACGTCTCGATGCCGATGTCGTGCTCGCCGCGGCAGGTATCGGCTCGGCGGCGTTGCTCGGTGGAATCGGGGTGCGCGTGCCGCTGATTGCCGAGCGCGGTTATCATATCGAGGCGCCGACCAGCGGCGCGATGCTGCCGCCTCGGGTGTTCGAGGACCGTTCGATGATCGTCACGCGCTTCGGCAACCGGTTGCGCGCCGCGAGCTTCGTCGAGTTTTCGCGCGCCGACCTGCCGCCCGACCCGCGCAAATGGGCGCGATTACAAGCGCATGTCGCGGACCTGGGGCTGGCGTTCGAGGGGGAGGCGACGCCGTGGTACGGCAGCCGCCCGACGCTGCCCGACTATCTGCCCGCCATCGGCCGCGTGACCGGTACGGCCAATCTCGCCGCGGCGTTCGGCCACAATCACCTCGGGCTGACGCTGTCGGCGGTAACCGGCGAAATCGTCGCTGCCATGCTGGTCGGCGATACCGCGCCCGACCCGGCGTTTGCCCTGTCGCGCTTTTAGCAAATTGACGGCCTGAATCGCGCCATCAACCACCTTGGCGGCTTGTCTGGCGCGCCCGACTGACGCAAGGTGCGGGCCGGTCAGAACAGGGAACGCGCATGGCTAACGGCATCGGTGGTTCGACGGCAGCGGCAGAGCTCGCCGCAATCAAGCCCTGGGAAAATCCTGCGCCGCGCATTACCCGCGACGAGCGCGAGGCGAGGATCGATCATGCGCGCGCGCTGGTTCACAAGGCCGGCACGCATGCGCTGCTGATCGGTGCCGGCGCCAGCCTTGAATATTTCACCGGCATCCCCTGGGGGGCGAGCGAGCGGCTGGTGGCGATGCTGCTGCCGCCACGCGGCCTGCCGATCATCATCTGCCCTGAATTCGAACGCGGCTCGCTCGATGCCGTGCTCGATATCGCCTGCGAAGTCCGGACCTGGGAAGAGCATGAAAGTCCCTATGCGCTGGTCGCGCATGCACTCACCCAGACGCAAAGCAGCGTTTTGTCGGTCGATCCGCAGATGTCGTTCGTGATGGTCGACCGGCTGCGGCACGCCACCACCGGCTTGCGCACCATCGATGCCAGCCCGATTGTCGATGGCTGCCGCCGCATCAAGTCGCTCGCAGAGCTCGCGCTGATGCGCCAGGCCAAGCTGATGACGCTCGAGGTGCAGCGCCGTGCCGCTGCGATCCTGCGACCCGGCATCACCGCGACCGAAGTCCGCAACTTCCTCAATGACGCGCACCGCGCCATCGGGGCCGCGGGCAGCAGCTTCGCCATCGTCCAGTTCGGGCGCTCGACGGCGTATCCGCATGGGTTGCCCGGTGAAAGCGTGCTCGCCGAGGGCGACATGGTGCTGATCGACACCGGCTGTCTGGTGGCCGGTTACAACAGCGACATCACGCGCAGTTATGTGTTCGGCGAACCCAGTGCCGAACAGCGCCGCATCTGGAACATCGAGGCGGAAGCGCAGCAGGCGGCGTTCAACGCGGTACGTCCCGGCGTCGCCTGCGAGGCGGTCGACTGGGCGGCGCGTCATGTGCTGCAACGCCACGGCCTCGGCCCCGATTACCGGCTGCCCGGCCTGCCGCACCGCACCGGCCACGGCATCGGCCTGAGCATCCACGAAGCGCCGTATCTGGTGCGCGGCGACATGACGTTGCTCGAACCCGGCATGTGCTTTTCGAACGAGCCGATGATCGTCATTCCCGACCGTTTCGGGGTGCGGCTTGAGGATCATTTCTTCGTCACTGAAACCGGCGCCGAATGGTTCACCAGCCGTTCGGTCGCTATCGACAAGCCGTTTGGCTGACGCTGACCTTTTGTTGGATTCAAAGGACACCCGCATGACCCATTCCGTCTGGCGCGCCCCCGCGCTTGTTGCGCTGCTGTTGCTCGGTACCACAGCCATTGCCGCGCCGGCGCCGGCGCCGAGCGTGCGCATGGTCGGCACGACGAAGCTCGAGAATGTGCCGCCGATTCCAGCCGGCGTGTCGGCGGCGGTGCAGCGCTTCCAGAACTACCGCGCCGCGACTTTGCAGGACTGGCTCGCCGACGGCTCGATGCTGATCACCACGCGCTTTGGCGCGACCAACCAGATCCACCGCGTTGTGGCGCCCGGTGCGGCGCGTACGCAATTGACGTTCTTTGCCGAGCCGGTCGCTAGTGCGGATACCATCCCCGGCACCACCGACTTCGTACTCGGCCGCGATACCGGCGGCGATGAATGGTTCCAGCTCTATCGTGCCGGGCTGGCGGGCGTTCCGGTGCAACTGACCGAAGCCGGCACGCGCAACGGCGGGCCGGTGATTGCAAAGGATGGCTCGCTGATGTTGTGGGCGCGCGCCGTCAAGGGCTCGGGCGATTATGCGCTGATGGCGGCGAACCCCGCCGACCCCGCCAGCCGCCGGCTGGTCTATCAGGCGCAGGGCTCGGTCAGCACCAGCGACCTGTCCGCCGACAAGACGCAACTGCTGTTCGAGCGCGGCATTTCGAACCGCGAATCGCAGCTGTTCATCCTCGATATCGCCAGCGGCAAGGCGCGCCAGATCCGTAGCCAGGGCAAGCCGGCGCGTTTCGAAGGCGCCCAGTTCAGCCATGACGGCCGCAGCGTGCTGGCGATCACCGACGAGGCCAGCGACCTGCGCCGGCTGGTCAGTATCGACATAGCCACAGGTGCGCTGACCGAAATTGCCAGCGATCCGAAATGGGATATCGAAGGCTTTGCGGTGTCGGATGATGGCCGCATTCTTGCTACCGTCATCAATGTCGATGGGGCGTCGAAGCTGGTGGTGCGCGACTTTGTCACGCGCCGCGCGCTGCCGCAGCCGGCATTGCCGCTCGGCGTTATCGACAATCTGCATTTCGCGCCTGACAACAACCGCCTCGGCTTTTCGATGCAGACGCCGACCTCGGCGGGTGACGCGTGGAGCTGGGATTCGACCGCCGGCACGCTGACGCGCTGGACCACGTCCGAACTTGGCGGGCTCGATTCGGCCAAGCTGGCGACGCCTGAAGTTGTCCGCTTCAAGTCGTTCGATGGCGAGACGGTGTCGGCGCTGGTCTATCGCCCGAAGGTGGCGCCGGGCACGCGGACGCCGGTGATCATCGATATCCACGGCGGCCCCGAATCGCAGACGCGCACCGGCTGGAACCCCGGCGCGCAGTATTTTGCCAGCGTGCTCGGTGCCACCGTCATCCTGCCCAATGTCCGCGGCAGCGACGGCTACGGCAAGCGCTTCCTCAACCTCGACAATGCCGCCAAGCGCGAGGACAGCGTCAAGGATATCGGTGCGCTGCTCGACTGGGTCGGCAAACAACCCGACATGGATGCGGGCCGCGTCGCGGTCTATGGCCAGTCGTATGGCGGCTATATGTCGCTGGCGGTGATGACGCATTATTCGAACCGGCTGGTCGGCGGTGTCGAACGCTACGGCATCAGCAACTTCACGACGTTCCTGCAGAACACCGAGGCCTACCGCCGCGACAATCGCCGCGCCGAATATGGCGACGAACGTGACCCGGCGATGGCCAAGGCGTTCGTGACGATTTCGCCGATGAACAATTTGGCGAAAATCAGCAAGCCGATGCTGGTGATGCAGGGCGCCAACGACCCGCGCGTGCCGGCGAGCGAGTCCGAACAGGTCGTCGCAGGCCTGCGCGCCAACGGCGTCGACACCTGGTATGTGCTCTATGCCGACGAAGGCCATGGCTTCCAGAAAAAGCCCAACAATGACTTGCGCCGCGAAGTCGAAACGGTCTTCTTGGGCAAATTGTTCGGAGAGGAATTGCGCTGATGGGTCACCCTGTCGAAGGCTGGTATGCCTATATGAAATCGCACGATCACGGCGCGCTCGACGCGATGCTCGCCGATGACGTGGTGTTCGAATCGCCGGTGGTCCACACGCCGCAGCGCGGTAAGGCGATCACGCTGAAGTATCTCGGCGCGGCGGGCTCGGTGCTTGGCGGCGCGGGCTTCCGCTATGTCGGCGAATGGCGCGCCGACAACTCGGCGATTCTCGAGTTCGAGAACGAGATTGACGGCATCAAGATCAACGGAATCGACATGATCTGGTGGAACGACGCCGGCAAGATCAGCCGTTTCAAGGTGATGGTGCGGCCGTTGAAGGCGATCAATATGCTGCATGCGATGATGGGGGCCCAGCTGGCCGCCGGCTAAGCCGAAATTTGCCCTTCGCAAATTTCGGCTTAGCCGCGGACTCAGCGCAGCGCCCGGCCGGCGGGGCGGGCGGAAATCCCGCCCGAACCCGTCCGACGGCGTGGCTTTGCCACGACGCTCTTCCCGCCTTCCGATTCCCGAAAAGAAAAATATGGAAGCCGGCCGTGGGTTAGGGGGTCCGGCCGGCTTCCAGTTGGTCAGGCGGGCCGCATTTGCATGCGGTGCGCCCGGATTCGTCGCGGCGCTGACGCCGCCAATACCGAGCCCGACATTTGCCGCGTCCGGCCGCGCAGCCACACCCCCATTTGGGGGGTATTGGCAAAAGATTCTGAGGCGTTAAGCATCAATCATGAACCGCGCTGCTGCCTTCCTTGATCGGTTCCGTCGCGCCACGCCCGATGATGCGTTGCTGGCGTTGCTTGCCGACGACCATGAGGGCTGGGGCGAAGCGATGGCCAAGGCGCCCGACGAACTGCTCGCCGCCGCCACCGACGCGGTCGGCACGCGCAGCCCGCCTGCCGATTTGCAGGCCGACAGTTTCGCCTCGGCGGCGTGCGACCGCGACGGCAGCATCGTCATCGCCGATCCGCGCTTTGTCGTCTGGCTCGACGGCGTCGATCCGCTCGCGGCGGTGGTGCGCCGGCTGACCCCCGAACGGCCGAGCGTTTCGGCGATTGCCGATGATCGCACCGGCCGGCCGGTGGCGCTTGCAGCGGCCGCACCGGCGCTCGCCGCGCACTGGCCGATTGCGCCCGATGTCCGCGCCGTGTTGGCCGATGGCCGGGCCAGCTATGCGGTGATCGCGTTTCGCCCCGGCGCGCTGGCCTGGGAACGCGCCGCGCAAATCTATGCGCTGACGCCGTCGCAAACCCGGCTGGTGGCGGCGCTGGCGCGGCGCAGCAATCTGCGCGCAGCCGCGACCGAGGCCGGCGTAACCTATGAAACCGCACGCAAGCAGATTGCGCTGGTGATGGACAAGGTCGGAGCGCAGCGCCAGACCGATCTGGTGCGCCGGCTGCTCGCGGCCGCCGGCGGTGACTGGCGTCCGCCCGAGAATGCTGCGCGGCTGTTTTCCGACCTGTTCGCGCTGACGCCGGGTCAGGCGCAACTGGCGCGCGAGATCGCCAACGGCGCGACGCGCGATGCCGCTGCCGCAGCGCAAGGCAAGTCACCGCATAGCGGCAAGGCCGATCTCAAGCTGATTTTCGCGGCGTGCGGTGTCGCCAATGCCGTCGATCTGGCGCGCATCGTTGCCGAAGTCGATGCGCTCGCCGGACTGGTCACGGCGTGCAGCATCGAAATCATGCACGTCGGCGGGCAGACCGAACCGCTGCGCCTGCTCGCCCGCAGAAAGGGCAGCGGATGCATTGCCGTGGCCGACCATGGCCCGACGGGGGCGGTGCCGGTGATCGTTTTTCACAACTCGGTCGCGGGCCGCCACCAGCCGCAGGCGCTGATTGCGGCGCTGCAGGCGCGCGGTTTCCGGCCGATCCTGTTTGAACGTGCCGGCTTCGGGCTCAGCGATGCCGTTGCGGGCGATCCCTATGCAGCCGCTGTCAGCGATTTCGGCGATATTCTCGACGCGCTCGGGTTGAAGCAGGTGCGGCTGCTGGTGCGCGGCGGTAGTACGGCGGCGCTGCACTGCGCCGCCGCTTACCCCGACCGCGTCACCGGCGGCGTGCTGCTCGGCCCTGACCCGCCGGTCGATCTCGACCGGCGCCATGTCGGGATGATGGGTCGCGGCAAGGCGCTGTTCTTCGGCACGCCGATGTTGGCGAATGCGTTTGCCCGGTTGATGTCCCGGCGCTCCAATTCAGCGGTAATTGCCCGGCTCTACCGCGAAAGCGTTGTCGGCAGCCCCGTCGACACGGCAGCGCTCGCAGACCCGCAGGTCATCGCCGACCTGGTGCGCGCCGGCCGCCAGTCGGCGCTCGGGATGCATGGGTTTCTGGCGGAAATGCTGGCGCACGGCGGTGGCGCGCGGCCGCCGGCGCTGCCCGATGCGTCAGGCTGGGTGGTGCTGACCGGCGCGCAGGATCCGCTTTATGCGTTTGACGACGCCGCTGCGTTCTGGCGCTCGACACTGCCGGGCGCGCGGTTTGAAACCGTCGCCGACGGCGGCCGCTTCCTGCACATCACGCACACGCAGGAAGTGGTCGCCGCGCTCGGCGCCGCCTGATCAGCCCTGTAGGCGCTCGACCCCGGCGCTCGCCAGCCGGCGTGCGGCCATTGCCACCGTCAGCGTCGTGAAGCCGTTGAACAGCACGCTGATGCCGACGAGCGTGCCGACCAGCCAGACCGCCGAAACCGGGAACTGGTTGAACACCATCACCGCCAGAATGACCGAGACAATGCCGCCGAACAGCATCCAGCCCCAGCCATTCGCCGGCTTCATCTGGAACGACATGATGACGCGCATGACGCCGTCAATGGCCAGTGCCACCGCGACAAACAGCGTCAGCGACTTCAGCCCCAGCGCCGGATGCGTCACGAAATAATAGCCGGCAACCGTCACCAGCAGCCCCCACAGGAACGCCAGCACGCCGCTGCCGAAGGACCCCGCCATGAAGGCGCTGATGATGCGGGTGATACCGACAATCAGCATGACCACGCCGACCGTGATGACCACGGCGACGCCGGCAATCAGCGGCGAGAATATTGCGGCAAGTCCGACCAGCAACTCGAGCACGCCGAGCGCTATCAGCCAGCCGGCGTTCTTCTTGGCGCGATGCAGCCAGGTTTCGATCCGTGTTTCGACTTCGCCATTCATCGTCAGTCTCCCCTACCGTCAGGACCAATAGGGTAAACCCGCAGGCGTAATGACGCAACAGAGCCGCCGTCGGGCAGGGGCCGCCACAGCCCCCGCTACCAATTGCGCGCTAGTCGATCCGCTCGATTTCGCTCGGGCGCCAGGTCTTGGCGAACCAGGGCTCAAGCGGGCCGTACAGGCGCAGGATGGTGTTCCACGACGTGCCCGGCATCGTCTGGACCCAGTTGATCGCCTTGCCGGCGGGCGCCTTGGGGCCGAACCACACGTCGACCGAGCCATCCTTGTTGACCAGCAGGCCCTTGGTCTGGCTGCTGACGCTGGGCTGGCGCTGGTCGGTCTGGATCATCGACCGCGTCTGGTCGCTATAGACGATGACCGACCAGAAATCCTTGACCGGTACGTTCGGCGGCAGGTGCAGGCGGTAGGACTTGCCGCCGTCGAGCGCCTCACCCTTCGCGTCGCGCGCCGTCCAGGCATATTGCGAGCCCTTGCCGACCATCTTTTCTTCCATCGCCGGCGTCACGCCGGTGGCCATGAAATAGTAGAAGGCCGCGCCATCGAGGTTGAGCGCACCCGGCGCGGTCTGGAAGGTGTAGCCGCCGACGAACGGCAGCTGCCAGTTGCTATCGGGGTAGTAGAAGCCGATGCGGTCGCGGGCATGGAACGAGATCGTCCGCGCTGTCGCGTCGCCGACCTTGGCGGCATCATCGAGGATCTTCTTCATGCGCGCGTCCGGCGCGAACGGCTGGCCCTTGACGATGCCGATCGACTGGAACAGCCCGCTGGTAACGGGGTCGAGCGAGCCTGCGGGTTCGGCCTGCACGACCTGGTTGAGCAGGTCCCAATAGCCGTTGACGCCGGGGCCGACGCTGTTGAGCGGCATGCCCGACAGATTGACCATGTTCATCGATGCCGGTGGCGTCGCGGCGGACGCCAGCGGGTAGATCTTGGCGTATTTCCGGACCAGATCAACGGCGGGTGCAGTCGAGCCGTCGACGAGGAAATTGCGCCAGACGATCCAGTTGTTGAAGGTGCGCGGTTTGACGACGGTGTAGCCGTCGGGGATCGCGCCGGTATAGCCCGGCGGCACGAACAGATACTTGCCGCCGGCACCCTTGTCGGCGCCGGTGATGCCGACATCGACGACCCAGCGGTACCACATGTCGTTGACCGTGCCGAGCGACTTGGGCGGAATCTCGACGACCAGCGGGCCGTTGGTCAGGTCGACCCAGACCCACGAATAGACGGTGTTGTCGTTGGCGGTCAGGAAGATCGAGCGGCTGTCGACAAGGTTCTCGAAGATCGGGATCGTCGCGTTGACCGGCCCGAGCGCGCGCACTGCATTGCGGTTCGCCGCCTGGTTGACCGGCGGCAGCGCCAGCAGATAGGCCTGCACCGCGCGCTGGAAATCAAGATTGTCCCACAGCTTGGTGGCGGTGTCCTTGTCGGGGAAGCCGCCGGTGAAGCGCAGCGTGCCGAGGCTGGTTTCGACGCGGTCGGGCGTGCCGACGCCCGGCGGGGTCGGGGTCGAGTATTTGACCTTGGGATCGGCCGGCGGACCGGTCAGCACCTGCGCCACGGCAGGCACCGACAGCAGTGTCGCGGCGATCGCCAGTTGCGATGCACGGACGACAAATTGAACCGATTTTCCCATTTTTCGGGACTCCTTGCTGCTGGGCAACGGGGTTGTAGGATTGCGTCGCAATAGCTACCAGATATGCCGGTCTTCAGTTTTAGTTTGGAGGACATGGCGCCATGTCCGGCCGTCTTGAGGTTTCATACCAGCGTGCCGGCGCGTTCGCGTGGATGGCCGGGTTGTTGCGCGACCTCGGCGTCGATCCGGCCGAGGTCAGCCGCGGGCTGGGTATCGACCTTGATGCGCTGACGCCCGACAGTCGCCTGAACTTCGCCGACTGCCTGATTTTGCTCGAACGCGCTGCGGCACTGACCGGCTGCGCGCATTTCGGGCTGCTGCTCGGCGCACGCTATCCGTGGCATGCGCACGGGCTGATCCATGATCTGGCGTGCCATGCGCCGACACTGCGGCAAGGGCTACTCGATTTCGTCACCTGGCAACTCGGCTATTGCAGCGGCGCGGTGGTCTATTTGCTGCCGATGGATGGCGATGTGGCATTCGGCTATGGCATTTATGGCGGCAACGCGCCGGGTAGCCGCCAGCTCTATCAGGTGTGTGTGGCCATCGGCTGTGCGATCGTGCGCGCGCTGTCGGACGGGGAGGTGGCGCCGATCGAAATCCATTTCGCCGACGATACCCCCGCTGACGTCGCGCCGTATCGGCAAGCCCTGAAGGCGGCACCGCGCTTCAACCAGCTGCAAACCTGCCTTGTGCTGCCGGGTGCCGCGATCGACCGCCCGCGGCCATCCGCCGACCCGGCCGCGCGGGTACGCCTGCTTGAGCAGGCCGGGAGCGCCTTCGGTTCGGGCAGTGGCGCGACATCGCGCAAATTGCGGCATTTGCTGCGCCCGCAATTGCTGGGTGAGGACGCGTCAATGTCGCGCGCCGCCGCGGCGCTTGGCCTGACCCCGCGCACGCTGCGCCGCCGCCTTGTCGCCGAAGGGCTGACGTTCGAAGCGGTGCGCGACGATGTCCGCTTTGCCGTAGCGCGCGAACTGCTCGAAATGACGCGGCTTCCGGTGGGTGAAATCAGCGCAGCGCTGGCGTTTGCCAGCCACGCCGCGTTCGACCAGGCCTTCCGGCGCTGGAGCGGGACCAGCCCGTCGGCATGGCGCCGCGCGCCTGGGCTTCGGGCCGCCTGAGCCGTCGGCAACCCTGCACTAGACCAACTGCACCGTCACCCAGACGGCGATAAACCACAGCAGCGCCACGATCGTCACCGGATGGATGCGCCGGATGACCATAGCGTCATAGACGAACAGCGATGCGAAAAAGCTCAGCCATGCTGCAAGCAATGTTGGCACAAATGCCGCGTCGATCTGCGCTTCGGTCATGCCGTCCATCAACGGCACAATGAGCGGGTCATAAGTGCGTGCCAGCACCGGTTCGAGCATGAACAAGGTGCCTGTGAAGATGAGGCGCTTGTGCCAGTCCGGCCGGCGGCGCGCCAGACACGCCAGGCCGACAAACAGCGAAAAACTCGGCAGCAAAAGGCGGTTGGCCTTGACCTCCGGGGTCATCACCGCCCAGCCCTTCCACACCATCACGAACACCCAGATTGTGCTCAGCGTGACGCCGATGGCAATGACGAACGCCCCGACGCCGAGGCGGCGATGCAGTCGTACATTGCCGCGGCTGACCAGCATGGACTGCGCCAGCAACGCAATCATCCAGGCGCCGCACAACAATCCGTGAACGATGAACTTGGGGTCGCGGTTGCTCGGCTGGCCGACGTCGGTAACCAGATTGTCCCCGAACCCAATGAGCGTCAGCGCCAGCAACAGCAGGCTGGTGACGGGAAAATACCATTGGCGCATGCGGGGTGCAGATCGGCTAGCGTCCCGGTGCATCGGCAGTTCCATGACCTGCGGCCTCCCCCAATACCCGCCGGGCTACAGTAATTCGCTTTCGGCGGACGGGGTCAACACGAAGTTTATGGCGTCCGCTTAGCCGTTGCCGCCGGCCATGTAGCTGTCGAGTGTTGCGTGATAATGGCGGATGCGGCTTTCCTGATACGCCGCGAGCGTCACGCCGGGTTTTTTGGAAGCGCGCAGGCCGCGCTGGATGCGTTTCAGATTGTCGGTGTCCTGATCGGCGACCATCGCCGCCGAGCCGAGTTCCTTCGCGGTCGCCCAGGGCTCGTCGATGCCGAGCCAGGTGATTTCGGCGGGTTTGGGGTGGCTGCCGTCGGGCGCCTTGGCGAACAGGAACATGATTTCCATGATCGAGGTTTCGGGGTCGTCGCCATTGGGCCGGAAGCGATAGGTGATCGGCAGCGACTGGCCGCCCCACGGCACCATGTTGGGGAACAGCAGATATTCGATCAGATCGAGCGATTCGGCGTCCGACAGCGCCGACATGTCGGTGCCCGACGACTTGCCGATCTTTTCGCGGGCGCGGGCGGCGAGTGCGGCGCGCGGCGTCGTGCCGCTGGTGTCGATCGGCTTGCCGGCGAAGAACGGCATGTCGCGGCGCATGTGTTCGACAACGACATCGTCGGGGGTGTTGGCGCGCGCCGGGCTCGGCACGCCCTGCACGCTGATCATCCGGCTGACATGGCGGACGCCCGGCCAGACGTCGTACTGGGTATTTTCGTCGCCGTAATAGGCCATGACCTGCGGGTGCGCGCACGGCACGTGATAGGCTTCGATGAAGGCTTCGAGCGCCAGTTTCCAGTTGCACGGCATGATCTTGGCAACATGCGCGGCCTTGTAGCGGTCTTCGAGGCGGAACGCGTTGAAGTGTTCGGGCAGGATTTCGAGATAGGTTTCAAGCGGCTCGCACGTCGGATCGAGATTGACGAAGACGAAGCCCGCCCAGGTGCCGACCTTGGCTTCGGGCAGGTTGAAGTCGTGGCGGTCGATGTGCGCGAAGTCCCAGCCGCCGGGGATGACGGTCAGCTTGCCGTCGAGGTTCCAGGTGAAGCCGTGGAACGGGCAGCGCAGCGCCTTGACGCAGCCGCCGCCGTCGCGGAGCCGCGTGCCGCGGTGCAGGCAGGAGTTCACATAGGCGCGGATTTCAGTGGGGCCGGTGCGGACGACGATCAGTGAATCATGGACGATGTCGTAAACGACATGGTCGCCGACATTGGGGATCTCCTCGATGCGGCAGGCGAGTTGCCAAGTCCGGCGCCAAACTTGTTCGACTTCGCGGTCGTGCCAGTCCTTCGAAAAATAGCGTTCGGCCGAAACGTCGGCGGTCGATTGGCCGGTGGCCGGCGATTCGGCGCGCAGCACGGCCGGCGCGGGGTTGGTGTCGCGGTCATAAACCTGTTGCACCGACGGCGCTGGACGGCCGGCCGGAATCGCTGCGGACATGGTGAGTCTTCCCCGGTTGTTTGAGCCGATGATACGCAGTCAATTACACTATGCAACCAGGATTCTATATATTAGCGTCAACGCATCAGAAACATGCTATAATTGTGCAATGAACGGGGAGGTCGATATGGTCCAGTTGCAAAGCGCGCCGCTGATGGTGCTCGACCTTGATGTGCCGTTTGCCGAAATGCTGTCGATCGGCGCGACGCCGGCCGGCCGTCGCCGCATCGCCCCCGTTGCCGGCGGCAGCTTCAGCGGTGACCGGCTGCGCGGCACGGTGCTGCCAGGTGGTGCCGACTGGGTGATCAACCGTGCCGACGGGGTGATGCTCATCGATGTGCGGCTGGCGCTGCTGACCGATGACGGTGCGCGGCTCTACCTGACCTATCAGGGCAGCTTTCGCGCACCTGACGACGTGATGGCGCGTTTCAACCGTGGTGAACGGCTGGGTGACGATGAATACCGGCTGCGCACCGTGGCACGCTTCGAGGCGGGCGCGGAAGCCTACCGCTGGCTCAACGACACGATCGTCGTCGGCATCGGCCACCAGCGGGCGGGTGGCCCGCGCTACCATTTGTTCGAGATTCTGTGAGCGAACCGCCGTCGCCGCGCGCAACTGCCGCGATTCTCGTCGCGGTGCGGCAGGCGGCCGACCTGCTGTGCGACCGCTGGACGCTGATGCTGCTGGCGTTGCTGGCGGGCGGTGCAACACGGTTTGCGGCCCTGGTCGACGGTGGCGTGCCGGCGCGGCTGGCGGCACTGCGGCTGCGGACGCTGGAAGGTGCCGGGCTGGTGGTCAAGCTGCCGTATTGCCTGCGACCGCTGCGCCACGAATATCGCCTGACCCCGGCGGGCGAGGCATTCCTGCCGGTGCTTCACGAAATGCTGCGCTGGGAGGCTGCGCACGGTGCTGTGCCGCCGCCGGCGCGGTTGCTTGGCGGGCGCACCTTGCGCGCCGTGATGGCATGTGCGGCGTGCGGTGCAGATGCCGACGCGCGCGGCGTCGCACTGCAGGTTACCGGCCGCGGCGTTGCGGCGCTGCCGGCCAAACAGCGCGCGACGCGGCGTTCAAGCCTCGACAGCGCCGACGGGCAAGCGTTGCCATGGCTTGCCGCCAGCCTCGACATCTTCGGTGACAAATGGGGCATCGAAATCCTCGTCTGCGCCTTCATGCGCGTGCGGCGCTTCGGGGCGTTGCGCGACGCCACCGGTATTGCCGCCAACATATTGTCGAACCGGCTTGAGCGATTGCAGGCGCTCGGGCTGCTGACGCCGGGCGGGGAGGGCTATTGGCTGACGCCGCGCGGGCTCGACCTGTACGGCGTGCTGGTCGCCATCCAGCATTGGGCCGATCACTGGCTGGTCGCGCGCACCCGTGCCCCCATCCGACTGGTGCATCGCAGCTGCGGCGCCGCCTTCCTGCCGTCGGCATTTTTGCCCGACGCGGCGGTTGCAAACGCATCGGCACTTGCCGTGAGCGTCAACCACGCTATGCGTTGACGGTCGAACCGGAAAACCGGTCGCTTATCAGTCAATGGGGAATTCGCCATGCATTATGCGGAACTGGCGCAAGCGCGCGCTGAACTGACCGGCCCGGGCGGGGCATTCGAGATCGAAGAGATCGAGGTCCTCGGCCAGCGCCTGCGCAACTACAAGAACGCGCCGCCGAGTGTTCGTGAATTCTGGCTGTCGACCGCCGCTTTCGCCGACCGGCCCTACCTCGTCTACGGCGACGAGACGCTGACCTATGCGCAGACGCACGCCAAGGCCGATGCAGTGGCGGGGTGGCTGCTGGCGAACGGCGTCAAGCCCGGCGACCGCGTCGCGGTGGCGCTGCGCAACTTCCCCGAATGGATGGTGATTTACTGGGCCTGCGTGTCGGTCGGCGTGGCCGTCGTCGGCATGAACGCCTGGTGGACGACCGACGAGATGGCCTATGCGCTCGGCGACTCGGCGCCCAAGGTGCTGTTCCTCGATGATGAACGGCTGGTGCGCGTCCAGGCGCGGCCCGACATGGTGGCGGGTGTCAAGCTGGTCGGCGTACGGCTGGCGGCAGCGCATGCCGGCGTGACAACGTGGGACGAAGTCGTTGCTGCCGGCGGCGCGATGCCCGACGTGGCGGTCGATCCCGAAGCTGACGCCTGCATCTTCTACACCAGCGGCACCACCGGCAACCCGAAGGGCGCGCAGCTGACGCACCGCGGCTGCGTCGCGAACCTGTTCAACCTGATGTATGCTGGCGCCTCGACGGCGCGTGCCATGCACCTTGCCACCGGCATCGAACCGCCTGCAGAAGCAGCAATTCCGGTGACGCTGATCACCACGCCGCTGTTCCACGTTACCGCGAACAACTGCGGCGCCTATGCGACGACGGCGGCGGGCGGCAAGCTGGTGATGATGTACCGCTGGGATGCCGGCGAGGCGTTGAAGCTGATTGCGCGCGAGCGCGTGTCATCGATGAGCGGCGTGCCGGTGATGGCGCGCGAGCTGATCAACCACCCCGACTTCCTGACCAGCGACACCAGCAGCCTTGTGGCGCTGGCCGGCGGCGGCGCGCAGGTGCCGCCCGACCTGGTGCTCAAGATCGAGGACAAGGT
>CALDHQ010000309.1 GCA_937894055.1 uncultured Polymorphobacter sp. | reverse complement strand
CCTGAAGGGTTCGTTTTGCACCCACTGCGCTTCTTCACGATTAGGCTCAGCACTGACTTGTGGGTCTTAAAAGCCCGCCGCGATTCAAGTATAACAAAGCCCAACAATCGGGTGCAGGCCTCAGGCCTGCCCGCCGGAGGCTCTTTCTCTACAGCGCCTTGATACTCACAAACGCGCGCAACCGCGCGACGCTGGCGTCCTCGGGTTCGACATCCACACACGCGCGGCCCCACAGGTCGAGGTGGAGCAGGCGTTGCTGGAAGCCGTGGTCGGCGCTGGCGAGGGCGGCGTCCATCTGGGTGTTGGTCAGGCCGAGCAGGCCGGCGATCCAGCTGCCCGCGAAATAGCGCGGGTCGATGCGGGTGCGTTGGAAGACGTTGGTCCAGAAGCCGAATTTGGGGCGCTGGCTGAGTTCGGGGGGCATGTAGCGGCGTGCGACTTCGCGGACGACCCATTTGTCGCGGGTGAAGGGGTGCGATTTGTCGAGTGCGCGCCAGTCGCGGCGCAGTTTGTAGTCGGTCGGCATGTTGACCGCGGCGCGGACGACGGCGTGGTCGAGGAACGGGAAGCGCGATTCGATGCTGCCGGCCATGCCCATCGTGTCGTTGCGGTGGAGCAGGATACGCAGGTGGTGGTGGAGATAGTCGAGCGTCCAGCGATGGCCTTCGGACTTGATTGCCGGGCCGAGCGCGGCGACGGCGGCGGCGACGCGTTCGGCGTCATCGACGACTTCGCGGCGGTTGAACAGCGACCGCACCAGATCGACATTGCCTTCGGGCACCGGCCACAGCAGGTCACCGACGCCGGGGACGGCGCGGACGCCGCCGCGCAGCTTGCCGCCGAGCGCATAATAGCCGTCGGTCAGCGCCTTGCGGCCGAGCCAGGGGTAGCCGAGGAAGCATTCGTCCGAGCCCTCCCCCGACAACAGGCCTTTGACGCCGCTGTCGCGCGCCAGGCAGGCGACCTGCATCATCGGCACGCAATTGGGGCGGTCGGCGAGCGGTTGTTCGAAGTGGCGGATGGCGCGCGGCAGCAGGTCGATGAACTCGCGCTCCTCGACATCGACGGCCTTCAAATCAAGCTTGAGGTGCTTCGACAGCGCCGCGGCGGCATCGACTTCGCTGAACGGACCTTTGACGTTGGCGTGGAAAATCGCGAGGTTGTTGTGGCGGCGCGCTGCGATGCCCATCAGCAGCGATGAATCGACGCCGCCGCTGCAGAACGCACCGACCGGCACATCGGCGAGCAGATGCGCCTCGACGCTTTCGCTGAGCAACTGCTCCATGTGATCGACAATTTGCGTCGATGACAGCGCCGCATACTCGTCGATCGCGGCAGGCGTCAGGAAATCCTCGAGCCGGGCGAAGGCGCGGAACTGCGGCGCGCTGCCGGGACGTTTGACGACGATCTGGCCGGGCGGCACCGAGGTGACATCATCGAGGAAGGTGAAGCCGCTGGTGGGCCCCCGAAAACTCAGCAGATACGACGCCACCATGAAGCGGTCGACACTGGGCGCGGTCCATGGTGCGAACGCCTTGACTTCGGAGCCGAACAGGAACGCCTCGCCGACTTGCTGGATGAACAGCGGTTTCATGCCGAAGCGGTCGCGCGCCATCAGCA
>CALDHQ010000308.1 GCA_937894055.1 uncultured Polymorphobacter sp. | reverse complement strand
GCGCCCTTGTGGCTGTGCTCAGCGCTTCGGGTCTGCCGACCAATGGTTTTCTTTTTGTCGGCTTCCTCCCGCCCAAATCGGCGGCGCGGATCACCTTCCTGCAGAAACACCGCGACTTTGACTACACGCTCGCGCTCTACGAGAGCTGCCATCGCATCGACAAGGCCGTGGCCGAGATTGTCTCCACGCTGGGCCCGGCCCGGACGATCTGCGTGGCGAAGGAAGTCACTAAACTCCACGAGACGTTCTTCGTCGGTCCCGCGGGCGACGTGCAGGCGCGTCTCGCCAAGGCCAGTCTCAAGGGCGAATTCGTCGTGCTGATCGCCCCGGCTGATTTCGTGCTCTGATTGCATGCACTCGCCCTCCGTCGCCATCATCGATATCGGGAGCAACTCGATCAAGATACTCGTCGCGACACGCTCACCCGACGGACGAATCGTCTCGCTGAAGCACCGCACCATCGACGCGCGGATCAGCGCCGGCATCTCGAGGTCAGATCCACGGCTCAGCGAAGACGGCATGGGCCGCGGCCTCGCCGCCATCCAATCGCTCCTCGCCGAGGCTGCTCCCTTCTCGCCCACGCGCACTGTCCTCGTCGCGACCAGCGCCGTCCGCGATGCCCGTAACGGCGCTGACTTCATCGCCCGCGTCCATGCCGCGACCGGCGTGCTGCCCGCATTAATCCTCGCCCCGGCCAGGGCGCCTTCGCGCGCCGCGACCGCACGCCGAGCGCCGACGCCGTCATCGCCGGGCTGGTCGAAGTCGCGCGCCGCCTCCCTGCCGATGCCACCGTCACCGGCCTGCCCGAAGGCGCAGCCGCCGCGCTGCTGAACTGGGACGCCGAGGCGTGGCGGCTGCAACAGGCACGGGTGCGCTGATGCAGATCATCATCCCCATGTCGGGCTTCGGCGAGCGCTTCCGCCGCGCCGGCTATGACGTGCCCAAGCCGCTGATCCCCGTCGATGGCAAGCCGATCATCGGCCACGTCATCGACCTGTTCCCCGGCGAAACCGACTTCATCTTCATCTGCAACCGCGAGCACCTCGAAGAGCCCGCCTATGCGATGGCCGAAACCTTGCGTCGCCTGTGCCCGACTGGGCGTATCGTGGCCATCGAGCCGCACCGCCATGGCCCGGTCTGGGCGGTGCTGCAGGCGCGCCAATACATCGACCAGGCGAAGCCTGTGTTCATCAACTATTGCGACTTCAGCTGCGTCTGGGACTGGGCCGATTTCAAGGCGTTCGTGCGCGAAACCGCCTGCGCCGGCGCGGTGCCGGCCTATCGCGGCTTCCACCCGCACAGCCTGCACGGCAACAGCTACGCCTTCATCAAGGAAACCGGCGGCTGGCTCACCGACATTCAGGAAAAGCAGGCCTGGACCGACGACCCGATGTCCGAATACGCGTCGAGCGGCGGCTACTACTTCGACAGCGGTGCGCGCGCGCTCGACATGCTCGACGCGCAGGTTGCCGAGGAACTGACCGTCAACAACGAGTTCTACGTCAGCCTCGCGTACAAGGTCATGGCAGCACGCGGGCTCAAGGTCGCGGTCTATGAATTGCAGCACTTCATGCAATGGGGCACCCCCGATGACTTGGCCGAGTATCTCGGCTGGTCGCGCGCCTTCCGCCGGCTGGCGTTCGACGAGGCGCGCCGCGCGCGCCAGTCGGGCGCGGTGCTGGTGCCGATGGCAGGCTATGGGAAGCGCTTTGCCGACGCCGGCTACACGCTGACCAAGCCACTGATACCGGTATCCGGCCGCCCGATGGTCATCCAGGCGACGCGCGACCTACCCGATGCGCCGGTGACGCGCTTTGTCGTGCGCCGCGACCTGCCGATGCTCGATGCGCTGCTCAGGAAACTCCGCACCTCGTTCATCGGCACGTCGACGCTGGTGCTCGATGAAGGCACCGAAGGGCAGGCGGTGACCTGCCAGCTCGGCGTCGCAGCGCTCGATGCAAACGCCCCGCTGACCATCGGCGCCTGCGACAACGCCATGCTCTACGACCCGGCGAAGTTCGAAGCCGCGATGCAGCCTGGTGGCGCCGACATGCTCGTCTGGGTGGTGCGCGGCCATGCCGATGGCAGGCTGCGGCCGACCAATTTCGGCTGGGTCGATACCGATGACGCCGGCAACGTCACCGGCGTCCGCGTCAAGCAAGCCCCCGAAGACCCCGCCACCGCCGCGATGATCGTCGGCGCCTTCAGCTTCCGCCGCACCGCCGATTTCAGCACCGCCGCCGCCGCACTGGTGGCGCGAAACGGCCGCGTCAACGGCGAGTTCTACGTCGACAGCCTCGTCACCGACGCGCTCGCCGCCGGGCTCGACGTGCGGCTGTTCGAAATCGACCACTACCTCGGCTGGGGCACCCCCAACGACCTCAAGACCTTCGAATATTGGCAGTCCGCCTTCTCGAAATGGCCGAGCCACCCCTACCGCCTCGACCGCGACCGCCGCGTGCCCGCAAGCCAGGTCGCCGCACTGAACGCCCGCTACGCCGCGCAGCCGGCGCCGCGACCGCATGGGGTCGCGCCGGTGGTCGCACAGGTGTCATGGGGTGAGAAGTTAG
>CALDHQ010000307.1 GCA_937894055.1 uncultured Polymorphobacter sp. | reverse complement strand
GCCGGCCGGCATTGGCGCCGAGCAGATGGATGCACAGATCGGCTTCGCGCAGCAGCGCATCGACACCGGCACCGTAGTGCGCGTCATCGAGCGGGACTTCGGCGACGACGGCGCAATCATCGCGGGCGCCGAGTTCGGCGGCGAGCGCGGCGTGCTTTTTTTCCCAGTCCTGGTCGGGGGTGGCGAGGTAGAGTTTGAGGCGGTCGCCGCTGGCGGCGCCCCATGCCGAGGCCGGTGCTGCCGCTTGGGCCATTGGTGCAGGGGTGCTGATGGTTGTTGCCGGCGCGACGTCGGCGGGCGTGAACAGGTCGCCGGTGTCCGAGCGCATGTAGAGCACCGGCGTCGCCCATTCGGGCTGCGCGCCCGAATAGATCGCCTTGCGCGCTTCGGCGACGGCATAGTCGACCGGGCTGGCGGCGGCGATGCATTTGTAGAAGGTTTCGGCAAAGGTGATGGCGGCCTTGTCCGAAATCGGGAACTGCATCGCCAGCACCGCCGGAATGCGTTCGCGCACCAGTGCGGCGGCGACGCCGGCATAGGGGTGGGCGCCCGATTTGGTGGCCGTGGTGCCGGTCTTGCAGGCATTGAGGAACACCAGCCGCAGCGGCTCGTCGGCGAGCATCATCGCGAAATCATCGGCGCTGACGAAGTCGGGCCGGGCCTCGGCGGTTTCGAGCACGAGGCAGCCGCCGGTGTCGCCGGCATAGTCGCCATGGCCCATGTAATGCAGGACGTGGAAGTCGGCCTCGCGCAGCTTGTCGAGGATCTGCTGGCGCACCGGCGGCGCGAATTCGACGCTGACGCTCGGCAGCTTGGCCCAGCTCGCCTTGATCCGCGCCAGTTCATCGTCGAGCCCAAGGCCGGTGGTGCCGTTGGGGTTCGACATGATGACCAGAATACGCAGCGGCGCGGTGAACGGTCGCGGGTTGAGCGGCTTTGGCGAATCGAAGACGCGGACCACGGCGCTGCGGTTCGACACGACCAGCGCGCGCTCGCCGCGCTTGCACATCAATTCCCACGGCAGGCTTGCCACTTCGGCCATGCCGGTCTGTCGCAGATCCATCGACAGCCGGATGCGGACGCCGGTATCGGGCAGGTTTTCGGCGCGGTCCATGATGGCGGCGAGACGTTCGCCAACCTGGCCCTGGAACAGCGCGGCGTACATGTCGGCACCGTAGTCGGCGGCGGTGCGCGACGGGGCAGCCTGTCCGTCCGCAGCCACCCTGCCGATGCCGCGCGCCGTTTCGGCGACACCGAACACCGCGTCCGACAGTTCGGCCAGCGTGAACGGCAGCTTGAGCGTGCCGTTGCCGATGCCCGCGTCCGACTCCAGACGCACAGTGTAGTCACCGCCGCTGCCGGGCGAAATGACGACGTTGACGTCGAGGTATTTGGTCATTGATCCCTGTGTCCCGGCCCGCGTCCCCGAGGCACTGTATTGGCCGCGAAATGCGGCGCAATGTCAACTGGCAGGTCCGGCTTGCATTCGCGGCAGCGCTGCGTTTTATGGCTCGAAGCGGTTTTGCGAGGCGCACCATGACGGAATCCAAATTGCAGCCGCAACCGCAGGCACCGTCTGCGTCGAGCCTGTCCGATGTGGCCCTGCGGCTGGCGGCAATTGCCGCGCTGCTGTTCGTCAGCTTCAAGATCGCCCAGCCGTTCATCGGGCTGCTGCTATGGTCGGTCATTCTGGCGGTCATCCTGTATCCGCTGCACCAGAGACTGCGCCGGCGCGCCGGGCTGGGCAATGCCGCGACCGCGACGCTGATCGGCTTCGTGCTGACGGCACTGCTGCTGGTGCCATTTCTGTTTGCTGTCGCCTCGATTGCCGGGTCGGTGATCAACGTGCTGCAAGACCTGAAGGCCGGCACGCTGGCGCTGCCGCCGGCACCGCCGAAGCTGGCGACGATACCGCTCATCGGCGGCAAGCTCACCGCCGCATGGAGCCTGATGGAAACCAACCTGCCCGTCGCCGTCGAACGCTACCGGCCGTTCCTGACCGAGCTGGTGACATGGCTCGGCGACTTTGCCGGCGGATTGTCGAAGACCGTGCTGACCTTTGTCGCGGCGCTGGTCATCGCGGCGATCATCATCGCCTATGGCACGCCGGCGGCGGCGTT
>CALDHQ010000306.1 GCA_937894055.1 uncultured Polymorphobacter sp. | reverse complement strand
AACGCTTCATGCCCGTCCAGCGCGGCAGGATTTCACCGGCGCGGGCGATGTCGTCCGCGTAGTGCCAGCGGTAATGGAACATCGCCTTGGTCAGCCATTCGTCGCCATAGTCTTCGAGCAGCGCATCGATGAACGCCAGTGCCGGATCGGCCGGGAGCACCGGCCGATCCGGATACTCGCGCTCGAAGCGCCGGATCAGCGGTGTCGAGTCTGTGACGGCCTGCACGACACCATCGGCGTCGGGCAGGAAGAACGTCGGCAGCAGCGGCACCTTGGGACGCGGCAGGCCGTCGGGCGGGCCACCCGACCCGCCCATCAGCAGCCGGTACGGGATGTGCCGGTAGCGCAAGACGGCGAGCATCTTGCGCGTGTACGGCGACCCCGGCACGCCCATGAGCTTGAGGGGGGTCAAGGTGCCCGCCGCGCCCATGGTTAGAGGAACCCCGGCAGGCGCTTGCGAATGATCGCTTCGGCTTCGGCCATCATCCCGTCGATCAGTTCCTTGCAGGTCGGGATGTCGTGAATCAGCCCGACGACCATGCCGCACGACCAGGCGCCGGCATCCATGTCGCCGTCCATCATGATCTTCGGATAGACACCCGCGACTTCGGCGATGATGTCTTCGAACTTGATGTTGGCGCCGAGTTCCTTTTCCTTGGCGAGCAGGCGTTCGACGGCGGGGTTGGTCAGCACGCGTTCGGTGTTACGCAGCGGCCGCATCACCAGCCGGGTGTCGAGTTCGGTTGCGTTGAGGATCGCCTGCTTCACATTTTCGTGCACCGGCGCTTCCTTGGTGGCGATGAAGCGCGTCCCCATGTTGACGCCTTCGGCACCGAGCGCGAGCGCTGCGACCAGCTGCTTGCCGTTGGCAACGCCGCCCGAAGCGACGAACGGAATCTTGAGCTCTTCGGCAGCGCGCGGCAGCAGGATCCAGTTCGGCACGTCATCTTCGCCGGGGTGGCCGCCGCATTCGAAACCATCGACCGACACCGCGTCGCAACCGATCGATTCGGCCTTCAGGCTGTGGCGGACGGCGGTGCATTTGTGGATGACCTTGATGCCGGCCTCTTTCAGCGCCGGCAGCCATTTCACCGGATTATTGCCGGCGGTTTCGACAGCCTTGACGCCGCCGTCGATGATCGCCTTGACGTAGCCGGGATAGTCGGGCGTCGCGAGGCCGGGCAGGAAGGTCAGGTTCACCCCGAACGGCTTGTCGGTCATGTCGCGGCAGCGGGCGATTTCCTTCGCGAGGTCCTCGGGCGTGCGCTGCGTCAGGCCGGTGATGATGCCGAGCCCGCCGGCGTTCGACACGGCGGCGGCCATTTCGGCAAAGCCGACAAAGTGCATGCCGCCCTGGATGATCGGATGCTCGATGCCGAACAGTTCGGTGATACGCGTCTTCATGGTCAATCTCCCCAGAATGAGTCGGTGCTGGCCCTAGTGGCTGAATGTCAGTTGCATCAGCGCCGCGCCGAGCGCAATCGCCAAACCGACCCACAGCCGCGGGCCGACAAACAGTCGCAGCATCGGCGACGTCGGGAACGAGAAGGTCAGCGGCGTCGACGCGATCTTGTACGGATGGATTGCCGAGAAGCGCGGGTCGAGCACCAGTGCCGCCATGTCGCGGCGCGAGCGGTAGCGCATCAGCCCGACAATGCTCCAGCCGGGATCGGCGGGAATGCCCGGCCCCCAGGCATCGACATAGCCGCCCGCGGGCCGCGCGACATAGGCCGGGTGGCCGCCGCGCGCGAACAGCGCCTTGATGAACGGCTTCGAATAGCGCTGCAGCAGCACGCGGCCATCGGTCATCGCGCCGGTCACCGGATCGGCGGCTTCGCGGGCGATCTTGACGAGGTTGAGCATGACGAATTCGCGGCCGTCATCGTTGTCCAGAAAGGTGCGGATGGTGTCGCGCAGATCGCTGAGATCGGAAGAGCGTC
>CALDHQ010000305.1 GCA_937894055.1 uncultured Polymorphobacter sp. | reverse complement strand
GAGCAGGCTGTTGTGGGTGTGCACCACGCCCTTCGGATTGCCGGTGGTGCCGCTGGTGTAGCACAGCCCCGACGGCGCGTGCTCGTCGACATTGACCCAATCGAACTTGCCGTCTTGCGCGGCGACCAAGTCTTCGTAGCACAGCAGGTCGAGCGTCGAGCTTTCGGGCATATGGCTGCTGTCGGTCAGCAGCACGAACTTCTCGATGGTCTTGAGTCGCGGTGCGATGGTCTCGACCAGCTTGAGGAAGCTCAGGTCAAAAAATAGCACCCGGTCTTCGGCATGATTGGCGATGTAGACAATCTGATCTTCGAACAGCCGCGGATTGATCGTGTGCGCGACGCCGCCCATCCCCGAAATGCCGTACCAGCATTCGAGGTGGCGATAGGTGTTCCAGGCCAATGTCGCGATACGGTCGCCGGGCTTCATGCCCAGGCCGACAAGCGCCTGCGCGACCTTGCGGGCCCGGTCACGAACTTCGCTCCAGTTGGTGCGGACTTTGGGGCCTTCGACCGTCAGCGACACGACTTCGCGATTTGGATGGTTGAGCGCGGCATGATCGATCAACCGCCAGACCAGCAACGGCCAATCCTGCATTCCACCCAACATGGTCATCTCCCCAATCTTCGTTGTGAAAGTTCCTAGCAAAGCCGAGCGGCAGTGAAAATCCGCCGGTGCAAAATTTCAGCTTGACGTGAAAGGAACAAAACAGGAACATACGTCATCAACGACGATTCGGGGCACCAGCTTTCGCATCGTTGGCAACGGAGGCATTCGGCCATGGCATCAATATTTGTTTCGGCAATCTGCATCACCCAGATTGCACTGCTCCTCGCCCTGACAGCCCGCGACGTCTGGATGCGCCGCAATCAGATTGCGCGTGTGGTGCAACATCGCGGCTGGGTCATATCGACACGCGGCCTGCCGCCGATGCAACGCGAGCCGGTGTTTGCCGGCGACGCGGGCGCGATCGTCTATCTTATGCCCGAACGCCGCGACGTGTTTACGACGGCTTCGCTACAGCACGCTGCCTGACCCGGCGGTAGCTGCGGATCGCGAACGGCAAGGTTGACGCATAGGCCAGGCAGATCAGCGACAGCGTCATCCACGGTGCTGAAATCAGTGCCGCGCCAATCAGCCCGACGGCAAGCAAGGCCACCAGCCGCCACTGACCGCGGATGCGCGCCGAGCCCCAGCTGTAGGTCGGCAGGTTGGAGATCATGAAGAACGACACGACCACCAGCACGGTGGCACTGATCGCGGCGCGCAGCTCGAGGTTGTCGAGCTGCACGGGTTCAAGCCAGAACGACACGAACATCGGGCTGAGCATCAGCCCTGCCCCGACCGGCGCCGGAATGCCTGTCAAAAAGCCGGCCTTTTTGTGCGGCTGGTTTTCGACGTCGAGCTGGGCGTTGAACCGTGCCAGCCGCAGCGCGCAGGTCACCGCATGCGTCAGGGCAATGATCCAGCCGATGCCCGGCAAGACATGCAGCGACCAGAAATAGATGATCAGCGCCGGGGCCACGCCAAACGCCGTGAGATCGGATAGCGAGTCGAGTTCAGCGCCAAAGCGCGAAGTTCCCTTGAGCAAGCGTGCGATACGCCCGTCGAGCGCATCGAGCACACCGGCGATGACGATGGCGAAGACCGCCTTTTCCCATTCACCCAAGAACGCCGCGCGCACCCCGGTAAGGCCGCAGCACAGCGCCAATATCGTCACAGCGTTGGGAATCAGCGCCCGCATCGGAATGACGCGCTGCGAGCGCCGCGTCTCGGCGTTGTCGCTGCTCATGCCACGCCCCTCGCAGGTGTCACTGGGTTGCGCCCAGCAGCAGCTCGGGCATGCCCTTGCGCGCCAGGACAGTTTCGCCAGCTACGCAACGTTGGCCCGCAAGCACCTGTGATGTATAGCCTTCGGGCAAATAGACATCGACACGGCTGCCGAAGCGGATCAAGCCGACGCGTTCACCCACCGCCACCTGATCGCCTTCGGCGACGAAGCGCATGATGCGCCGTGCCACCAGGCCGGCGATCTGGCAGAAGCCCACCGCAGTGCCATCAGCGCCCTCGACGATGAAATACTGGCGCTCGTTGTCCTCGCTCGCCTTGTCGAGGTCGGCGTTGACGAACTTGCCCGGCACATAGGTGATGCGGCGGATTTTGCCGGCAATCGGTGCCCGGTTGATGTGGACGTCAAAGACATTCATGAACACCGAAACGCGCGTGACGGTACCCGTCGCAGCATCGCTTTCGAGCCCGCCATCGCCGCTCAACTGGCGCGGCAGCGGCACCTGCGCGATCGAGCACACCATGCCGTCTGCCGGTGAAATGATCAGGCCTTCGCCGTGCGGCGTCGTGCGTTCCGGATCGCGGAAGAACGCCGCGACCCAGACCGAAATACCTGCCATCAGCCAGCCCGCGACTTCCCATTGAAGCGCGAATCCGAGCAGGATGGTGATGCCCACAGCGATGGCGACGAACTTGCGGCCTTCGGGATGGATGGTCGGCACGCGATATTTGGCGCTTGTCGGTACCGGCAATGCCGGCGGTGGCGGCGTGGTCGTGTTGCTAAGGTCATTCATGCGCGCCACAGTAGGGCCATTCTATCCGGCTGACAATTCCAGCCGCAGCCCCGGAGCCTGTGATGTCGCGCCCGTCCGTAAACGCCCTTTGCCTGTTCTGTGGTTCGCGGAGCGGCAATGATCCGGCTCAAAGCGCACTCGCCGAGGATTTTGGGCGCTTTTGCGCCGCGAACAAGCTGGCGCTGGTCTATGGCGGCGGCGGCATCGGGTTGATGGGACTGGCAGCACGCGCCGCCATCGCCCACGGCGGCAGAACGGTGGGCGTCATTCCGCGCGCCTTGATGCATGCCGAAATCGCGCAGGACGGTCTCGACGAACTGCTGGTGGTCGAGACTTTGCACGAACGCAAGGCGCTGATGCATGCGCGCGCCGACGCGATTGTCGCACTGCCCGGCGGCATCGGAACGCTCGATGAACTGTTCGAAGTCATGACGTGGCGCGAGCTTGGCATCCACGACAAGCCGATCTTTCTGCTCGGTGGCAGCTATTGGGCGCCATTCCTGGCGCTGCTCGACCATCTGACGGCAAGCGGTATGGCGCCCGCCGACTTGCACAGGCTTGTCGAGCCCCTCGACGGGCTCGACAGCCTGGCGCAGCGGCTGGGGCTGTAGATCGGGCGGCTCAGGTCGCCTGCATCGACAACCACTCGGCGATCAGTGCTGGCTTTTCCTCGCCTTCGATTTCGACGGTGGTCTCGTTGCGCAACAGGTAGCGGCCGCCGCCCTTGTCCTCGATGCCGAGCAGCTTGCCGCGGACGCGCACGCGCTTGCCGACGCGCACCGGCTGCAGGAAGCGCAGTTTGTCGCAACCGTAGTTGATGCCCATCTTGATGCCCTGCAGCACGATGGCGTTCGACGGCTGCAGCGCGGCAGTCAGCGACAGCGTCAGAAAGCCGTGCGCGATCGGCCCGCCGAACGGCGTCTTGGCGGCGGCTTCGGGATCGACGTGGATGAATTGGTGGTCACCGGTCACATCGGCAAAGGCGTTGACCTTCGCCTGATCGATCACCACCCAGTCGGATGTGCCGAGATCGGTGCCGATAAGCGCGCGCGCGCCTTCGGGGGTTACCATTTGTGCCATCGATCGTCTCCCATATCGTGTTGTTGCGTTTGGCATAGTGGCGCGCGATTGATGGTGCCGCAAGCCTATGGATGGCCGGCCACGCACTCCGGTGTTGATTGACCCGCACTTGCCCCCTACAGCATTTCAGCATCAAATCAGGCCGCGCCGAATGAGGATCCGATGAGCAAAATCAAGGTAGCAAAACCCGTCGTCGAACTCGATGGCGACGAGATGACCCGGATCATCTGGCAGTGGATTCGCGAACAGCTGATCCTGCCCTACCTCGATATCGACCTGCACTATTACGACCTGTCGATCGAACACCGCGACGAAACCGATGACAAGGTCACCGTGCAGGCGGCGAACGCCATCAAGGAAATCGGCGTCGGCGTGAAGTGCGCGACGATCACCCCCGACGAAGAACGCGTCAAGGAATTCGGCCTCAAGCGCATGTGGAAGTCGCCGAACGGCACGATCCGCAACATTCTGGGCGGCGTCGTGTTCCGGGAACCGATCGTCATCCAGTCGGTGCCGCGCCTCGTGCCGGGCTGGACCGACCCGATCGTCGTCGGTCGCCATGCGTTTGGTGACCAGTATCGCGCCACCGACTTCCTGGTCCCCGGCCCCGGCCGTTTGACGATGCGGTGGGAGAGCGAGAACGGCAAGGACGTCATCGAGCACGAAGTGTTCGACTATCCGTCGAGCGGCGTCGCGATGGGCATGTACAACCTCGACGATTCGATCCGCGACTTTGCGCGGGCCTGCCTCAACTATGGCATCAGCCGCGAATGGCCGGTCTATCTGTCGACCAAGAACACCATCCTCAAGGCCTATGACGGGCGCTTCAAGGACATCTTCGCCGAGATTTACGACGCCGAATTCAAGGCGCGCTACAAGAAGCTCGGCATCGTCTACGAACACCGCCTGATCGACGATCTCGTCGCTTCGGCGTTGAAGTGGTCGGGCAAGTTCATCTGGGCCTGCAAGAACTATGACGGCGACGTCCAGTCGGACATGGTCGCGCAGGGCTTTGGTTCGCTCGGCCTGATGACCTCGGTGCTGCTGACGCCCGACGGCAAGACCGTCGAAGCCGAAGCCGCGCATGGCACCGTGACGCGCCACTACCGCATGCATCAGCAGGGCAAGAGCACCTCGACCAATCCGATTGCGTCGATCTTCGCCTGGACCGGGGGCCTGAAGCATCGCGGCAAGCTCGATGACACGCCGAAGGTCACGCAGTTCGCCGAAACGCTCGAGCGCGTCTGCGTCGAGACTGTCGAGGAAGGCAAGATGACCAAGGATCTGGCGATCCTCATCGGTCCCGACCAGCCGTGGATGACGACCGAGCAGTTCTTCGAAGCCGTTCGCGCCAACCTCGACAAGGCAATGGGCGCCTGACCGGCGCTGGCCAATCTGGTCAGTCTTTACGGGTGTAGAGCCAAAAACGCGAATGCCGTCCTGCGGGTGTTACCTGCAGGACGGCATCTTTTTTTGGGCGTCGTTCAAACCCCGCCAGGCCGGATCAACGCAGGCGTTGCGTCGCGGCGAGTGCCTTTTCCGCGAGCCCCTTGGTGCGGTATTTCATGTCATCGAGCGTCGCATCATCGAGCTTTTCACCCATCGCCCCGCCTAGATACCGAGCATAGACGCCGGCATTGATGACCGCGAGCCGCCAGCAGCCGAACGCCACGTAGAAGTCGACCTGGCTGACATCGCGGCCGGTGCGCCGCGCGTAGCGGTCAACGACTTCGGCGTAGGTCAGGAAGCCTCCGGCCTGCGTCACATCGGTGCTGGTG
>CALDHQ010000304.1 GCA_937894055.1 uncultured Polymorphobacter sp. | reverse complement strand
GATGCGGTAATAGCCCGCTGCAGCGAGCATATGGATGCCGTCCCAGTTCGATGTGTGCGGCGCCGCAACCAGGACCATCTTCGGCAGATCGGGCCAATCGCCCGCCATGGTCCAGCCGGTCAGCTTGAGCCAGGCAGTGCCGGCCCAGCGGTATAGCTCTGCGCCCGCACCACGATACGGCGCAGGGCGCGCTGTCTCGGCCGGAAACAGTTCAATCGCGGGCAGGGCGGCAGACGCAGCGTCTTGGGGCGCTGCCGGTCCAGCGTTGACGGGCACCGTCACCGGGATGCCGGGTTCATAGGATGGGGTGACGGCGGCAATAGCGTGCAAACATGATGATGCCGAGGTAGCAGGCGGCCGGCACCACCAGCGCCGTTGCCAGTGTCGACATGTCGGCCACGACACCGAAAAGCAGCGGCACCACGGCCCCGCCGACAATCGCCATGCACAGCAGCCCCGAACCATCAGGCGCGCGGTCGCCCAGTCCTTCGCAGGCCAGCGAGAAGATCGTCGGGAACATGATCGAGTTCATAAGGCCGACGGCGAGCAGTGCATAGCCCGCAACATGGCCAGTTGAGGTCCCCGACAGCCCCAGCAGTGCACAGGCACCCAGCGCCGCACCCGCGAGCACAAGTGCCGGCGGGAAGCGCTTGAGCAGCCAGGCCCCGATAAAGCGACCGACCATGGCGCCGCCCCAGTAAAGCGCCACCAGTTCGCCAGCCGCGCGCGCATCGACGCCGAGCACATTGGCCTGGGTCAAATAGCTGACCAGCGTGCTGCCGATGGCCACCTCGCCGCCGACATAGAGGAAGATACCCAGCGTCCCGAAAGCAAAGCGCGGCCGCTTGAGCAGGTCAAAGCTGTCGAGCATCCCACCGCCGGCAACGGCGACATGCGGCAACCGGTTGCGGCGCAACCAGACCACTGCCGCGACGATAACGAGCGCCACCGCGAGCCCGATATAGGTGTGGACGATGACCTGCGTCTGGGCGCTGCGGAATGCCGCCTGCGCTGCCGCATCGAGGTTGGCGGGTTCGACGTCTTCGAACGAGCCGAGGATGAGGCGCGCCCCGAAAAACGGAAACACCGTCGTGCCCAGCGAATTGAACGCCTGCGCGAAGGTCAACCGGCTATGCGCCGATTGCGGTGCGCCGAGCATTGAAATCAACGGGTTGGACACGACCTGCACGAGCACCACACCGCTTGCCAACACGAACAGCGCCAGCAGGAAGCCGGGGAATAGCCCCGATGTCGAGGCCGGGATGAACAGCAGGCAGCCCGCGGTCATGGTCAGCAAGCCGATCGCGGCTGACCGCATATAGCCACATTTACGTACCACCAGCGCGGCGGGTAGCGACACCAGGAAATAGGCGGTGAAGAACGCGAACTGCACCAGCATCGATTCGGTGTGGGTCAGCGCAAACAGCCCGCGCAGCTTGGGAATCAGAATGTCGTTGAGGCTGGTGATGCCGCCGAAGATGAAGAACAGCGCGAAGACGAACCAGCGCAGATCCGCCGGCCAATTGCCGTCGTGACCAACGGTCGTGTGCCCGGTCGCGGCTGCCGGCGCTGCAAGTGCCATGACGTCCCCCTGCAATTGCCGCGGCGATTCGTATCGGGGTCGCTGCATGCAATCGATTTCAATCAGTGGCGCCGGTCTAGCGCAAGCCCTTGCCGTCCGACAGCCTGAATCGGCGGAGAACCGCGGGAAATGCCAAAATAGTTCGATTGGCGCCGCACGACTTGGTCCCGCCAGCGGTCGCTTTGGCCTTGCCGCGCACGTCGACGAGGTGTATTAGAATATCAACACACCAAGGAGCTCAAGATGCGACCAATCGCTACCGTTCTGGTACTCGCCCTCGCCACGACCGTATTGGCCGGGTGCAACCGCAACAAGGAAGAGCCGAGCGCCGAAGCCAAGGCCTCGGTCGCCGCCGCACCGTCCAAGGCGACCGCGATCGCCATCGATGCCGAAGGCTTCAAGGCCAACATCGAAATCCCCGGCATCGAATTCAACGGCGACAAGATGGACCTTGATGGCATGATGTTGCCCAAGGGCTCGATGATCAAGGGCATGAACATCAAAGCCACCGACAAGGGCGGCCGCGAGCATGGCACCGTCGTCTTCGACTTTGCCAGCCCGATGACCCCCGATGCGCTGGCCACGCACCTGCTCGAACAGGCGCCGAAATCGAGCTGGGGCAGCTTCAGCCGCAGCACGGCGCTCGACGGTGCCATCGTGTTGCGCGGCGTCAAGCACGACAAGGGCAACGAGAGCATCGAATACCGGCTGGTCGCAGACGGCAAGGCGGCGAGCCGCGGCACCGCGACAATCGTCAGCGACGAGGCCGCAAAAAGCGACGCCTAGTCCGACGCCAGTGCGTCAGGCGCGGTAGCGGATCAGGCCTTCCTGCATGACGGTGGCGACCAGCGTCCCGTCATCGGCATAGACCAGCCCGCGGTTGATGCCGCGGCCGCCGCTGGCGCGCGGGCTGTCCTGCGCGAACAAATGCCATTGCGACAGGTCGGGCGTCGTGTGGAACCACATCGCATGGTCGAGCGACGCTGCCTGCAGCGCCGGGTCGGGCCAGGCGATGGCGTGCGGCAGCAGGCAGGTATCGAGCAGCGTCATGTCGCTGGCATAGGCGAGCAGGCAGCGCGCCAGCGCCGGCTGCGCCTCGGCGCCGATATCGGGGACCGTCGCGGCAGCGCGGAACCAGTTGTGCGCGACCGGCGCGCTGGCTTCGGGCTTGATCGGGTCACCGGGCTCGACGGGCCGGAATTCGATCGGACGGTCACGGCCGAGCCACAGTTCGCGATGCGATTCGGGGATGTGCTCGGCGTTGGCGATGTGCAGTTCGAGCTCGTTCATCAAGCCTTCGGGGCCGACGACGGCCGGCATGGCGGTGGTGTGCTCCAGCCCGGTCTCTTCGACCTGGAACGACGCCGACATGCTGAAAATCGCCTTGCCGTACTGCAGCGCGATGATTCGCCGTGACGAGAAGCTGGCGCCGTCGCGGTCGCGCTCAACACGGTAAACGATTGATTCCTTTGGGTCGCCGGGGCGCATGAAATAGGCATGCAGCGAATGTGCCGGGCGGTTCGCGGGCACCGTCTTTGACGCCGCCATCAGCGCCTGGGCAATGACCTGGCCGCCATAGACGCGCTGCCAGCCGGCTTCGGTCGAATGGCCGCGGAAGCGGTCATCGCCAAGCGATTCGACATCGAGCAGCGCGACAAGGCGCTCGATCGATTGCGCAGGTGTCAGCGCGGGCGAGGGGGGCGGGACGTGGTTCTGCATGGCCTTGCACCTAGAACGCGGCAGCGACGCTGTCACCCCGGATTGTGCGCTGCGATAGGCTTATTCGCAGTGTTGCAACACTGTGACGCTGCACTTGCTTGACACCGCGCGGCCCCTCGCCTAATCCCCCCGCACGCTTCGACCGGTTACCGGTTGCAGCACATGGATGCGGGTGTAGCTCAGTTGGTTAGAGCGCCGGCCTGTCACGCCGGAGGTCGCGGGTTCGAGTCCCGTCACTCGCGCCATTGCTTGGCGCAACCGCCGCATCCACCAGCACTTTAGTCACTCTTCGCAATCGGCAGCCGCTGATCCACGACGCCTGGACGCCGTGGATCGTGCTGTCGGTCAGAAGGTGTACGAAACGCCGAGTGTCGGCCCGTACAGCAGCATGTCGTACTGGAAGCGTGCGAGGCCCGAATCGTTGCTGTAGTCGAGGTAGTTGACGCGGTAGCCGACATCGGCGCGCCAGCGGCCCTGGCCGAGCTTGATCTGCAGCGTCGGCCAAACCTGGATGTCATAGTCGGCGCCGATGCCGAAGCCGCCGATATCGGCCATGAAGTTGAACGCCACCTTGTCGCTGACCGGTGCGTTGACGCGCAGGCCGACGATCGGGTCGACCCAGTCGACGCCGCGCGTGCGATCGATCTGCGGCCCGAAGTTCGAATGGATGCCGACATCGAGCGTCACGATGCGCACGCCGGCATAGACTTCGGCATGTTCGGCGATGCGGCGCGCGAGCACGCCGGCGTAGATGCCCTGTTCGATATCGACGTTGAACAAGCCCTTCTTCGGGCCGGTGGCACCGAGTTTGGCGTACATCAGATCAACATTCACCGCCCATTTGTCATTCTGCGCGTTGAAATTGCCCATGGCGGCAAAGCTCAGATGGTCGAGGACCTGGCCAAAGTTCAGATCGGTGGGCGCCGAAATCGGCCCGAATGTCGTGGTTCCCGACATGCTGGTCATGTAGAGATAGGGCGTGATGGTGTATTGCCAGCCGCTGCTTTCCGCGGCTGCCGCTGGTGCTGCGAACGCACCAGCCAGCGCCGTGCCGGCAGCGACCAGCGCCACAAATGATTTGCGTCCAATACCCATTATAATCTCCCAAACATCAATCCGGTAGCGACGGGACGGCGACGCGCACGTTTCCATCCGTTGCAACGGCAGCTTTGGTAGCAAATGTCGCAGGGTTTGACTAACCCTGCAGCGGAACTTCGCGTGCACTGTTGCTGCCGCGCAACGCATCGAAGCGCGCCAGTTCATGCGCAATCGAGGCTTCGACGAGCAATTCCCACAGCGTTTCGACCAGTCCTGCTGGCAGGCCGGCGGCGGCGGCTTGTGCGGCGGCCTGCGTGATGACTTGCGCCTTGCGCGCCTCGTCGCGCACCGCCGACCGGTGCGGCTTGATGCGTGCGGCAGCGTCCATGAAGCGCATGCGTTCGGCGAGCAGTGCCACCAACGCGCTATCGATGGCATCGACGCCGGCGCGTACTTCGGTCATCGACGTGCAGGCTTCGGCCGCGACCGGTGCCGGGGATTTCAGCGCGCCAGTCATCGCCGCAACTTTCCGGTTTCCATCCAGCGCAGCAGCGGCCGCAGCGGGGCGATCCAGATGACGCCGAGGAACAGATAGACCGGCGCCTGCGCCAGCGCCGGCCAGCTCGACAGCCACGGCGTCAGGCTGGCGACCAGCACGGCATAGGCGATGAGCAGCACGATGATCAGCAGCACGCCGAAGGGTTTGCGGGGCGAAGGGGACATGGCGCCGCTATAGCGGGCCAGCGCGGTCGCGCCAACCGTGCCGCGCGCGCTTCATTGTCGCGGAAAGCCGATCCAGCGCGCCGGCGTCGCCACTGCATCGAGATGCTGGTCCCAAGCATCGGGCGCGATGGCATCGACGATCTGCACTTCCCAAGCCAGCCCGATTGTTTGCGGGCGGTGCCCGCGTGCGCGCAGGTCGGCCAGCGTGCGATCATAGTGCCCGCCGCCCTGGCCGATGCGGTTGCCCGCCAGATCGGCACCGACCAGTGGCAGCAGGATGACATCGGGGGTGGCCACGGGCGCATCGGCGGGCGGTTCGGGCAAGCTGCGAAAGCCTGCTACCAGCGCGTGCGGCGCACAGGCGTGGAAGC
>CALDHQ010000303.1 GCA_937894055.1 uncultured Polymorphobacter sp. | reverse complement strand
CAAGGGCGGGCTACGCAAGTTCCTGGTGATGGCGGGCGGCGAGACCGACCTGACCAAGCTGCCACCCAAGACCGAGCATGATGACCTGCTGTCGAATCTGCCTGATCCCAAGACGCTACCGGCGTGGCTGAGCGAGGCTGATCTCGACTTCTACACCGGCGAGTTCACGCGCTCGGGCATGCGCGGGCCGATCAACTATTATCGCAACCATGATCTCACCTGGCGGCTGACGCATGGCGCACCGACGCAGATCCACCAGCCGGCGATGTTCGTCGCGGGCGATGCCGACGGCGTGGTGATGATGGCAGCCGAAGCGATCAAGGCGTTGCCCAGCTTCGTGACCGACCTGCGCATCAACCGGATGATCCCGGGCATCGGGCACTGGACGCAGCAGGAAGCGCCCGATGCGGTCAACGCCGCCATCCTTGAATTCCTGCACGATATCGACGGCTGACGGGGATAAAATGACTGAGAAGGTAATCGTCATCGGGGCGGGCATCGGCGGCCTGTGCACGGCGCTGCTGCTGGCGCCGTCGGGGCGTGAGATCGTCGTGCTCGAACGCGACGGGCCGCTGGCGTCGACCGACCCCGACGAACTGTTCCGCAGCTGGAAGCGCAACGGCGTCGCGCATCTGCGGCAGAGCCATGCGTTTCTGGCGCGGCTGCGGACGATCATGAAGACGGCGCATCCGGCACTGCTCGACGAGCTGATGGCGAACGGCGTGCGCGAAATCACCTTCGACATGATGCTGACGCCGGCGCAGCAGGAGCGTTACCGCGCGGCACCCGAAGATACCGAGCTGACGATCATCACCAGCCGGCGCACGACGCTCGAAATGACGATGCGGCGCTATGTTGAAACGCTGCCCAATGTTTCGCTGCGCTGCGGTTTTCGCGTCAGCCGCCTTGTCACGCACATGGCGGCCGACGGAATCATCGATGTCACCGGTGTCGAAGGCGAGGATAATGGCACGCCGGTGACGCTGACCGCCGACATCGTCGTCGATGCGACGGGCAAGGGCGGCAATCATATCAAGCAGTTGATGACCGAAGGTGCGAATGTGCATGAGGAAGGCGAAACCGCCGGCATCCTCTACTACACCCGCCATTACCGGCTGCGCCCCGGCCAGACCGAACCCGACCGCCACGCCAATCCGCCGGCATCGGGTGACCTCGGCTATATCAAGTTCGGGGTCTTTCCCGGCGACAACGGCAATTTCTCGATCACCGTCGCGGTCCCTGAAATCGAAAGCGTGCTGCGTCAGGCGATTGTCGATCCCGACATCTTCCACGCCATGACGTTGAACCTGCCCGGCTTGCAGCCGTGGACCAATGCCGAACGCGCCGAAGCGACCAGCAAGGTCGTCGGCATGGGCGACCTCGTCAGCCGCTGGCGTGACATGGTGGTCGACGGCAAGCCGGCGGCGCGCGGCTATTTCGCGCTGGGCGACACGCTGGTGCGCACCAACCCGCTGTACGGGCGCGGCTGCTCGTTTGCCGCGGTCAGCGCCCAGTGCCTCGGCAATGTGCTCGATGCCCATGATGATCCGGTGGCGCGGGCTGTTGCTTTCCACGCGGCCATATTGGCCGAACTGCAACCCTATTACCTCGACCAGCGCCGGCAGGACCGTTCCGCCATCAAGCGCGCGCGGCACACGCTGACGCCGGGTTACACCCCGCGGTGGCGGGCGCGCATGCAGCAGAGCTTTGTCGATGACGGTATCCGCATCGCGCTGCGATCGGACACGCGGCTGCTGCGCGAAGCGATGCGCGGCTTCCACATGCTCGAGCACCCCGACAACTGGCTGCGCAAGCCGCGCAACATGGCGGGGGTGCTGTATTACTGGGCGCGCGGCAAACGTCTCAACGCCGCCGCCTATCCGCCCAACCCAGGTCCCGACCGCGAGGCGATGATGCGAACGCTGGGTCTGGACTATCGCGCCGACCTCAATCCCGCAGATTCGGACACCGCACTGGCGGCCTGACGTAGCGGCTCATGCGGCGCGCGGCGCGGGCAGGGTGACTGTTACGACCAGACCATGGGGTTCGCGGTTCGCCACTGTGATCTCGCCGTTGTGGCGCGTGACGATGCGGTCAACAATCGACAGGCCGAGGCCGCTGCCCGGCTCGCTGCTGGATAGCCGGACGAAGCGGTCGAACATGGCCCGCTGGCGCTCGGGCGGCACACCCGGCCCGCTGTCGGACACGCTGAGCGCGACCTTGCCGTCGTCGAGCCGCGCCAGCGCGACCTCGACGTCACCGCCCGACGGCGTATAGCGGATGGCATTGTCTAGCAGGTTGCGCACCACCATCATCAGCGCCTCGAGCTGGCCTTCGACGATGATGTCGGGCGCAATGTCGGCTTCGAAATTCTGGCCTTTGGCGATGGCGGCCGACACCATGACGCGCGCCACCGCATCGGTCAGCTTCGACATGTCGACCGGCTGGCGCACCACCTCGCTGCCCGACAGGCGGCTGAGGTCGAGCAACTGATCGATGACCCCGGCTGCACGGTTCGTTGCAGCGACCAGCCCGCGGGCAATCGCCTGACGGTTGATGTCGCCTTCGAGCGCGCGCTCCACCACCTGCGCGCGCGCCTTGACTGCGGCAATCGGCGTTCGCAACTCATGCGCCGCATTGTCGACAAACTCGCGCTCGTGCGCGATGGCCGCACGCATGCGCGCGATCAGCCGGTTAAAGGCATCGAACAGTGGCGCGATTTCGACCGGCACGCGGTGGCCGTGCAGCGGCTCGAGGTTCGACGGCGCGCGCGCATCGATCTGTGCGGATATCTGCAACACCGGGCGCAGTGCGCCGGCAACCTGAATGTAGATGATCGCGCCGATCGCCAGTATCAACGACAGCACCGGCAGCAGCAGGCTAAGCATGATTTCGCGCACCATGGTTTCGCGCAGCCGCGACGATTGGCTGACTTCGACGATGACCCGCTCGCCGGCATAGGTGATGGCGAATGTGCGCCAGCGTTGGCGGCCGATGTTGCGATCGCTGAACCCTAGCATCGGTGGCTTGCTGGCCGCGGGCAGTGCGCCCGACTGGGTGACGACCGTATTGCCAGACCAGATGCGAAAGCCATTCTGCACACCGAACAATTGCTCGAACTCGGGCGAGCGGACAGTCGGGGTCTGACCGATCACTTCGCCTTCGGTGGCTTCATGGCGCGCCAGCAACAGCACGAAGCTGGCTTCTTGCTGCATCTGGTCGTCAAGCAGCAGCGCCACGGTGCGCTGGGTCACCGCTACCGCCGAGATTGCCATCGCCGTGATCGCCAGCGCCAACGGTATCATGATCGCCGCCGTCATGGCGCGGCGTAGTGAATAGTGTTTCACGGGGTGGCCGGCACGATATAGCCCAGCCCGCGGATCGTCTTGATGCGGTCGGCCCCGAGCTTGCGGCGCAGGTGCGATACATGCACTTCGATGGTGTTGCTTTCGATCGCCTCGTCCCAGCGGTAGAGCCGCTCTTCGATCTGCGCCTTGCTGATGACATGGCCGATGTTCGACAGCAGCACGTCGAGCACCGCGAGTTCGCGCGCTGACAATGCGACGGGCACACCGTCGAGCGTCACCTGGCGCGCGGCGGGGGCATAGACCATATCGCCGTGCACGATCACCGGCGCGGCGCGGCCCTGGCGACGACGGATAACGGCATCGCAACGCGCCGTCAGTTCCTGCAAGTCGAACGGCTTGACGAGATAGTCATCCGCCCCGCCATTCAGTCCGAGCAGCCGGTCATCAAGCGTCGCGCGCGCCGACAGGATCAGCACCGGCAGCATGTTCGACGCGCGCCGCATCCGCGCCAGCAGATCGAGCCCCGAGCCGTCGGGCAGCGCAATGTCAAGAATGACCATGTCATAGTCGCCGGTCGCGAGCGCCGCTTCGCCATGATCGATGGTATCGACGCGTTCGACGAGAAAGCGCGGTGCCAGTCCATCGACAATGGCTGCAGCCAGCATGTCGTCATCTTCGACCAGCAGGATCGTCAATTTTCCACCCCTACACCACGCAGTCTATCGCACCTGGCCCGGCATTTCGAAAGCTTAAGCTGGGCTTCAGCTTCATCTGCCAGAGCAATGTCGGGGCGTAGCGTAGCATCCCCCTGCTGCCGCTACGTCCCGCCCGTGTCTGCTCGTTGCGTCAACTGTCATTGCGTTACCAGTCCGCAACGCGCGCGGCCAGTCCAAGCCGCATCGCATATCGTCCAATGCCCAGTTCAAGGAAGCCTGCATGCCGATCCCGCAAACCAAGGTCTACCTCACCACGGCGCTTGCCAGCGGCCGCGCCTACAAGTTCCTGCCCAATGCGGCGGGCGACTTTGCGACGATCAACAACGGCGCGCCGTTCGCGCCGTGGCTCGGTGTGGTGAACGACCTCAATGGTGACGGGCGTCCCGACTTCATCGTCGGCGCGGCAAGCGACAGCGACAAGGCCTTCGAGGCCGGGCGCGTCTTCATCTATCTCGGTGCGGTGGCAGCTGGCAGCACCAACCAGATCGCAGACAGCCTCAACGCGGTCATCATTGACGGCGTCAATGCCGGCGACCGCGCCGGTTCGGCGGTTGGCTCGGTCAGCGACCTCAACGGCGACGGCAAGGGTGAAATCCTGATCGGCGCGCCAGGCATGGAAAATGGCGCAGCTGTCGATGCCGGTGCGGCGTTTGTGGTCTGGGGCAAATCAACACCCGGCGGGATCGACCTCAACGACCCGTTCACCGGCGGCGGTATGGGATATGTCATCAAGGGCCAGGCTTCGGGCGACGAAGCCGGCACCACGATGACGTCGATTGGCGACCTCAACGGCGACGGCAAGGCCGAAATCATCGTCGGCGCACCGGGCAACGACAGCGGCGGTTCGAACGCCGGGGCGGTCTATGTCGTGTGGGGCAAGTCGACAAACTCGGGCGTCAGCCTCGGCAGCGTCGCCGGTGGCACTGGCGGCTTCAAGATTCTCGGCGATACCGGCGGCGACCGTATCGGCAAGGCCATCGGCACGGTTGCCGACCTTAACGGCGACGGCAAATCGGAAATCCTGATCGGCAGCGCCGACAGCAAGATCGGCGGCACCAATTCGGGCGCGGTCTATGTGCTGTTTGGCAAGAGCACCGGTACCGCGGTCGACCTGACCACCGTCGCCAATGGCACCGGCGGCTATGTCATCAAGGGCGTGGCGCAGGATATGGCCGGCGGCGCTGTCGCCGGGCTCGGTGACGTCAACGGCGACGGCAAGGCCGACATTCTGGTCGGCGCGCCGCGTTCGGACAGCGCCTATGTGGTGTTCGGCAAGTCAACCACCACGGCGGTCGATCTCAACGACGTTCGCGCCGGCGTCGGTGGCTACTGGATCCAGGCCGAAGCGGCGGGCGACCTCGCGTCGATCTCGGTCGCGGGTGGTGCCGACTTCAACCATGACGGCATCAACGACATCGTCATCGGTGCGCAGGATAACATCGAAGGTGGCAGCAACGCCGGCGCGGTCTACATCGTCTGGGGCGGCGTCACCGGCGGCGTCATCGATCTCGCGATGGTCGCGCAGGGCATCGGCGGCGCCAAGATTGTCGGCGCCAACGGCAGCCGCACCGGCTCGACGGTCGCCATCACCGGCGACGTCAACGGCGACGGCACCGCTGACCTGATGATCGGCGCGCCGGGCTCCGCGGAAGGCGCCTATGTGCTGTTTGCGGACCCCAACTGGCTGCCGTCGCCGATCTACGGCACCAACGGCGACGACATCATCGACATCGGCTATGTCAGCGGCCCGCACACTGTTGGCGCCAGCGATGACGTCATCCTGGCGCTCGACGGCAACGACGTGGTCAACAGCGGCGGCGGCAACGACGTCATCGAAGGCGGCAATGGTGACGATGTCATCGACGCTGGCGCCGGTAATGACAGTATCGACGGCGGCACCGGCATCGATACGATGGCGGGCGGCGCTGGCGACGATACCTTCTATGTCGACGATTTCAGCGACGTGGTCACCGAAAACGCTGGCGAGGGCACTGACACGGTGCAGGCAAGCGTCAGTTATGTGCTCGGCGCCGATGTCGAAAATCTGGTGCTCAACGGCTTCGGTCTGGACGGCACCGGCAACGACAGCGCCAACACCATCACTGGCACCGCCGGCGCCGATTTCCTGGACGGCGGCGCAGGCGCCGACACGCTCGACGGCGGCGCGGGCAATGACGGCTACGCTGTCGACGATGCCGGCGACGTCGTCGTCGAAGCCGTCGGCGGCGGCACTGACACTGTCTATGCGGCGGTCGACTATACCCTCGGCGCCAATGTCGAAAACCTCGTGCTGACCGGCGCTGCCCGCATCGGCACCGGCAACACCCAGGCCAACAGCCTGACCGGCACCGATTTCAACGACACGCTCGACGGCGGTGCCGGCAACGATACGCTCGCCGGCGGGCTGGGTGACGACAACTATGTCGTCGACAGCGTCGCGGATAGCGTCATCGAAGGCCTTGGTGCGGGAATTGATACGGTGACCAGCAGCGTCAACCTGACGCTCGGCGCCAACGTCGAAAACCTCGTGCTGGCTGGTGCGGCGCGCATCGGCACCGGCAACGCCCTCGCCAACACGCTCACCGGCACGGCGTTTGCCGACACGCTCGACGGCGGCGCCGGCACCGACACGCTGGTTGGCGGGCTCGGCGACGATACCTACAAGGTCGACAGCGCTGCCGATGTCATCGTCGAAGTCGCCGGCGAAGGCACCGACACCGTCGTCGCGGCGTTCGACTATACGCTTGGCGCAGGCTCCATTGAAAACCTGACGCTCACCGGCACCGCGCACGTCGGCACCGGCAATGCCGGCGCCAACGTCATCACCGGCGGCACCGGCAACGACACTCTTGACGGTGGCGACGGCATCGACACGTTGATCGGCGGCGGCGGCAACGATACCTATGTCATCGACACGTTGACCGACACGATCACCGAAGTCGCGGGTGGCGGCACCGACACCATTGTGTCGAGCATCGACTACACGCTCAACGTTGCCGAAGTCGAAAACCTGACACTGACCGGCAGCGCGCATCACGCCACCGGCAACGCGCTCGACAACGCCCTGACCGGCGGCAGCGGTGCCGACACACTTGATGGCCTCGATGGCAACGATACGCTCGACGGCGGCGCGGGAGCCGACGTGATGACCGGCGGCATCGGCGATGATACCTATTACATCGACAACGCCGGCGACGTGATCAACGAAGCCGCGGGTGAAGGCACCGATACCGTTGTCGTCAACAGCAACTGGACGCTCGCCGACAATATCGAAAACGTCCGCCTGGTCGGCACCGGCAACTCACTGACCGGCAACGCCGCCAACAACACGCTGTCGGGCGACGCCGGCGATGACCGTCTCGACGGCGGCGACGGTGACGACACCGAAATCGGCGGCGACGGCAACGACCACCTCGTTTCGGGTTCGGGCCATGACACGCTGGCCGGCGGTTCGGGCGACGACGTCTATGAAATCCACGGCGGCGCGGCGAATATCGAAGACTTCCAGGGCCATGACACCATCGACGCCAGCGACGCGAGCGGCGACAGCCACATCGATCTTTCAGGCGAGACCGAATCCGAAGTCGAAAACCAGATCTGCCACCTTGGTGGCGGCGGCACAGTTACCGGCGCGCTGAACGTCCAGTTCCTGCAGGATCTGACCGGCTCGTTCGCCGATGACATCGCCACGGTGCGCACGCTGGTCCCGCAGATCATGACGGCGCTGCAGGCCATTCAGGGCGGCGCGGCGTTCGGTGTATCGAGTTTCCGTGACAAGGCGATCGGTGCCTTCGGCGGCCCCGGCGACTGGGTCTATCGCACTGACGCGACGATGGGCACCACACCGACAGCACTGACTGCGGCCTATGGCGCGATGGTCGCTTCGGGCGGCAACGATTTGCCCGAGGCACAGCTTGAAGCACTGATGCAGCTCGGCCTGCGCGCTGGCACCGAAGTCGGCTTCCAGACCAACGCCGCACGCTTTGTCGTGCTGTTCACCGATGCCAGCTACCATGTTGCCGGTGACGGTGCTGCAGCGGGCATCATCACCGCCAACAACGGCGATGCTATCCTCGATGGCGGCGGCATCGGCGAAGACTATCCGGTCATCGGGCTGGTCAAGTCGGCGCTCGACGCGGCGAACATCATCCCGATCTTCGCGGTTACCGGTGGTTTCGAAACAACCTACCAGAACCTTGTCACCGACCTCGGTCGCGGCACCGTGGTGACACTGGCGGCGAACAGCTCAAACGTCGTCACGGCGATTACCGCCGGTCTGACGGCGGCAACGACAACGCACATCGCAGATGCCATCGGCGGCGCCGGCAACGACTCGCTGGTTGGCAACGTCAGCGACAACGTGCTCACCGGTAACGGCGGCAACGACAGCCTCAAGGGCGGTGGCGGCAACGACACGCTCAAGGGCGGCCTGGGCACCGACACAGCAGTGTTCAGCGGTCTGCGGTCGGACTACACAGTCAC
>CALDHQ010000302.1 GCA_937894055.1 uncultured Polymorphobacter sp. | reverse complement strand
GACCGCCGCGCGGTACCCGAACGGCTGACCAGCGACGAACTCGCCTATATTGCCGGCGAACGGCTGCTGCTCAGCGCCAGCCGGCTGCTGCAGCGCGCCGATGTCGCCTGCGTCGATATCGAACTGCGCGACGGTGGCCATGTTGCGGGCGTGCGCTTCATCAAGATCGACGGCCCCATCGCACTGACGGCGGCACGCCGCGGCGATCACGACCAAAGCATCGCGCTCGACCGCGTCATTGGCATCCGCACAATCATGGCGAGTACGCAAGGCATCGGGTAGTGCCTCCGGCGGGCAGGGACTCGTCCCTGCACCCGACAATTGGGTGCAGGCCTCAGGCCTGCCCGCCAGAGGCCCTTAAATAATCTCGATAAAATCCTTCGGCGCCAGTCGCTCGACCAACCCCAGCAACACTTCGCGCGGCAAGGCCACGCAGCCCTCGGTCGGCTTGCCATCAGGCGCAGCGCAATGCAGGAAAATCGCGCTGCCGGCACCGGTAACGGGCGGCGCGTCATTGTGGCCGAGCGTGACGATGACGTCATAGAGCCCGTCGTCGCGCCACAGATGCTCGGCGGAATAGGCGTGCGGGTGACGCACCGGACGGTTGTAGGCGGGGTCAGCGCTGCCGTCGGACCAGCCGTCATCGTGACGCAGCCAGCGCCACGGCAATGACGTCGCGGGCAGCGCAACGCGGTCGGGGCGCAGCAGCAGTGTGCGCAGCGGCCAGCGGCCGAGCGGCGTGGCGCCATCACCTTCGCGTTTGGCGTCTGCCGGAATGGCACCGCTGCGGCCGATGATGCACGGCCAGGTTTCGCCGAAGGCCGACAGCGTGCGCGCCGACGTATCGACGCGCAGATTCACAGCAAATGCCCGCTGCGGTCGCGTTTGGTGGCGAGGTAGGCGACGTTGTGCGGGTTAGCCGGCATTTTGTGCTCGACGCGTTCGGTGACGGTGATGCCGCGTTCGGTCAGTGATGCGACCTTGTCGGGATTGTTGGTGAGCAGCCGGATGCGGTCGACGCCGAGCAGCGACAGCATGCGCGCGGCGAGTTCGAAATCGCGCTCGTCCGATTCGAAACCGAGGCGGAGGTTGGCATCGACGGTGTCGAAGCCCTGGTCCTGCAGCGCATAGGCGCGCAGCTTGTTGATCAGGCCGATGCCGCGGCCTTCCTGCTGCAGATAGAGCAAGATGCCGCCGCCGGCTTCGGCGATTGCAGCGATCGCGGCGCGTAGTTGCGGCCCGCAGTCGCATTTGAGCGAGCCGAGCACGTCGCCGGTCAGGCACGCCGAATGCAGCCGGGTCAGTACCGGCGGTGCGGGCTCGCCGGCGGCGCGGTCGCTGGCGAATACCGGCCCGATGACCAGCGCCAGATGTTCGGGGCCGCCTTCCAGCGGCCGGAACGCGACGACCTCGGTATCGGGGGCGCCGTCGAGCGGCAGCCGCGCGCGTGTGACCAGTTTCAGGCTTTCGGCGCGGACATAGCCAAGCACGGCGTCCACATCGACGGTCAAGGCGTCGCCGGCATAGTCATCGACCGCAAACAGCGCCGGCAGCAACCCGCCGGCTTTCGCCAGCCTGATCGCCGCGGCGGCGGCATCGGCGAGGTTGCCGAGCTCGACGGCGCGGAATGGGCCTTTGAACGGTGACTCGAGGTCGCGCACCGGGTCAGCAATGGCGACGCTGGCGGCGAGGTCCATCCACGGCGCGCGCGCGATGCGGATGACGCCGGTGCCTTCGGCGGCGCGCTGGTTGGTGATGTGGAGCAGCGCAGCGCGCGGGCGCGCGATCAGCAGGTCGGCGCGCGTCCCGGCGTCGAGCGCAGCGAGACTGGCGCTGTCGGCGAGTTCGACGGCAAGCACCGTCAGCGTGGCACCCGCGCCCTTCAGCGTGACGGGTTGACCCCGGCGCAATTCATCGACGGCGCGCGCGACCTGCTGCGCGTCGGCCGTTGCCGGCGCGCTCACAGCGCCAGCTCGACAAGCTGCGGAATATGGTCGGAAGGTTTGCCCCAGTTGCGCGCGTCCTCGACGATTTCGAAGCGCGTCGCCTTGTCGGCAATCGCCGGGCTGGCCCAGATGTGATCGAGGCGCCGCCCGCGATCGGAGGCTTTCCAGTCGGCAGCGCGGTAGCTCCACCAGGTGTAGAGGCGCTCCGGCGCCGGCACGAAGCGGCGGCCGAGATCGACCCAGTCGTGCGCCGCGGCGAGGCGCGCCAGATGCTCGACCTCGATCGGCGTGTGGCTGACAACATCGAGCAGCGCCTTGTGGCTCCACACATCCGATTCGAGCGGCGCGATGTTGAAATCACCGACAATCAACGTGGGCTCGCGCAAGGTTTCCGACCAGCGCGTCATGCGTTCGATGAACGCCAGCTTTTGCGCGAATTTGGGGTTCTTCGCGGTATCGGGGATATCGCCGCCGGCGGGCACATAGACGTTCTCGATCAGCAGCCCGTTCGGCAGGCGTGCGCCGATATGCCGCGCCTCGCCGTTGTCCTGCCAGTCATGGCGCCGGTCTTCGATCAGCGGCAGCTTCGACAGCATCGCGACGCCGTGGTGCATCTTCTGGCCGTTGAGCAGGCGGTGGTGATAGCCGAGCGCCTCGAACGCCGCGTGCGGAAAGTCATTGTCGATGACCTTGGTTTCCTGCAGGCACAGCACGTCGGGCGCATGCTCGCGCAGGAAGCGCTCGACGATGTCGAGCCGGAAACGCACCGAATTGATATTCCAGCTCGCGACGGTGATGGCGTTGGTCATGGCTTGATTTAGGGACACAGCGCGCGCGCGTCACCCCGAATGTTCAAGGCGCTGTCCGATGGTGCCAGGCCCCAGAAACAGTTTGGCCCCCGCTCCGGGGGCATGGAGCGGGGGCCGGTCTGCGCTCGTCACGCAACGGCAGCAATGTCGACGCGGGCAACAGGGGGGCAATCCCGGGCCGATTCGCTTGCCGTAGTTTCTAAATACGACCCCGCACCTTGCCCCTGAATGAACGAACCTGACATTTTTCGAAATGTTGGGAAGGAAGCGATTTTTTTGGATCCAGAAGGTTCTGTACGAGAGCCTCCGGCGGGCAGGGCCTTGGCCCTGCACCCATATGATTGCGTCGGTGTACAAATAGATGCGCTGGGAATCTGTGCGCCGGCCCCAACTATCGGGTGCAGGGGCAAGCCCCTGCCCGCCGGAGGCCCTTAAACTTATGAACTCAATGCGTCTTGCCCGGCACGACCTTCGGGCGCGGGTCGCGGAAGGTGAAGCGCGCCTTGGGAATTTCGACATTGTAGCGGATGTTTTCCAGCCGCACTTCGGTCAGGTTGTTCTGCGCATCAAGCGCGGTCCAGCCGAGCAGCCGCAGCCCACCGGGTGCGGCGGAGTCGGGGCGGAACGCCATGGTGATGGCGCCGTATTCGGGGTGCTTGGGGTCGCGCGCCTCGACCGCGATCAGCCCGGGCGGGCCATCGACGACGCGGGCGAAGCGCGCCAGGTCCGAATCGGCGTTGATCAGCACGCCGAGCGGCGTGTTGCGAATCGGCCATTGCGAGACTTGGCTGACTTCATAGTCGATGAAGCTCAGCCAGTTGCCGTTGGCGACGATCAGGATCGGCGCCTTGGCGTACTGGAATCGGATCTTGCCGGGCCGCGCCAGCGACAATGTGCCCGCGAGTTGGGTGCCATTGGCGGCGGTCTGCACGAAATCGGCCGTCATCGTGGTGGTGGCACGCAGCGACCCGCGCACGGTTTCGAGCGACGCGGGCTCGGCGGCGTGCAGCGTGACGGGCAGCAGCAGCAACACGGCCGCAGCGAGACGCAGGCGCAATGGATTCATGGTAACGGCGACTCCCGGCAGTGGTGCATGCTGCCTAGAAGTAACGCATCCGCTTGAACAGGGTTTGAACCGTCATGCATAAAGCAAAAGGGGGCGCCGCAAGCTGCGACGCCCCGTTGTTTGGTCGATTAACCGGCGTAGGTTCAGGCGACGGCGGCGCGGCGGCGGCGCAGTGTGCCACCCATGACGCCGAAGCCGGCAACCAGCATCGCCCAGCTTGCGGGCTCGGGCACCGCGGCGGTGTCAACTTCGACGCCCATCATATTTGGCAAGCCGTTGTCGCCAAAAAGCACGGGGGCAGCAGAATAGGTGCCGGGCTGCTGGTTCGGATCGAGCGGCGTGGCATATTTGCCAACGATGAAGTTGAACGACGGAATGTCAACGCCGCCAGCATAGGTGCCGCCGGTGTATTTGACATTGTTAAAGTAGCCGAAGGAATAGCGCAGTGAAAAGCCATTGGCGAGCAGCGGGTCGCTGAAGCCGATATAGGCGCCATCCGAAGTAGCATCGAGGAAATCAAGCGATGTCCAGGCATTGGACCCATATTTGATTTCAAGCCCGACCAGGACAACCGAGGTCGCATAGGCACCCATCGGCATCACGCCGCGGATCCATAGCGTATCGGCACCTTTGGTGACGGTACCCGATTTGGCATACTTACATGAAGTGATCAAACCGGTGGCATTGGCGCAACTGCCGCTGACGAAGGTCGAAGTGAGCTTGCCGAGGCTGGTATAGGCCAGCAGCGGTGTCGAGCCGGCCGGGTTAAGCGTATTGGTCGATGCCCATTTGACATCGCCGCTCGCCAGGGTCCTGCCCGTAGCGTCCAGGACAGCGTGTTCGTAGGTCGTGGTGCTGCCCCATTGCATCACGGCGCTGCCATAGGTGGTAAATGAGTTCGTTGAGTTCTGCGCCGCGAAATCGGCATCGCTGATCGCTGATAGCCAGGTAGCGGCATGTGCCGGAACCGTCGAGCACAACACTGCCCCTACAGCAACCGCTGTTAGTTTTTTCCCAAACATCAATATGCTCCCTGGCGCATAACAACCCGCGCTATTGTCAAACTACCCACAAGCGAATGCCCAATTAAAGTGACAATCGTGACAATTAACCATTCAAAGTCGCTGTAAAGGCGGGAATTTTTGTTGCAGCGTTAACCAGTTCATGCCGGATTGGACTGCGAATCGGTCCGAATCGGATGAAAAATTCACAATATTGGCGGAACCAATGTCGATTCGATGCGTCGGATAGGCCCGATTCCTGGCAGGCGGCGCTCAGGCGCGCGGATGCGCGTCGCGGTAGACATCGAGCAGTCGCGCGGCATCGACGGCGGTGTAGATCTGCGTTGATGAAAGGCTGGCATGGCCCAGCAATTCCTGAATCGCGCGCAGGTCGGCCCCGCGCGCCAGCAAATGCGTTGCAAAGCTGTGGCGCAATGCGTGCGGTGTTGCGCTGGCGGGAAGGCCAAGCGCAGTGCGCGCTGCTGCCATAGCGCGCCGCACCAGTTCGGGTGCCAGCGGTCCACCGCGGGCGCCGCGAAATAGCGGCAGCGCGGGCCCCGTCGCATACGGGCACAGCGCGACATAGGCGTCGATCGCCGCCCGGACCGGCGCCAGCAGCGGCACAACGCGGGTCTTGTTGCGCTTGCCAGTCACCGTCAGCGTCTCGCCGAGCGGCAACGCCGCACCGGTCAGCGCCAGCGCTTCGGCAATGCGCAGCCCCGCACCGTACAGCAGCAGCAGCACCGCCGTGTCGCGCGCCGCAATCCAGGCTTCGTCGTGTGTGTCACCCGCACCATCGGCGAGCGCGACCGCGTCGGCTGGTGTCACCGGGCGCGGCACGCGGCGCGGAATCTTCGGCGATGCCAGCCCGGCCAGCCCTTCGCAGACGATTGCGTGCTGGCGCGCCGCCCAGGCAAAGAAGCTGCGCAGCGCCGACACCTCGCGCGCCACCGAAATGTTGGCGAGGCCGTCGGTGCGGCGGTGCGCCAGATAGGCGCGGAAATCATTCTGCGTCAGCGCGGCAAGCGCGTTGCCGTTAACCGGTCCGCCAAGGTGATCCACCAAAAATCCGACGAAGCCGTGCAGGCTGGCGGCATAGGCCCGCACTGTGTGGGGCGAAAGCCGCCGCGCATGCGTCAGGCTATCGAGCCATTCGACCACCAGTGCGGTGGCCGGCTTGCTCACAGAATCGATTGCCCGGTTTTCGCCCAATCCTCGAGGAACGCCTTGAGGCCGTTGTCGGTCAGCGGGTGCTTGAACAGCTGGCGGATGACGTTCGGCGGCATCGTCGAAACATCGGCGCCGATCTTGGCGGCCTGCAGCACATGCACCGGGTGGCGGATGCTGGCGACGAGGATTTCGGTGCGATAGTCGTAGTTGTCGTAAATCTGCTTGATGTCGGCAATCAGGTCCATGCCGTCGAACCCGACGTCATCATGGCGGCCGACGAACGGCGAAATGAACGACGCGCCGGCCTTGGCGGCAAGCAGTGCCTGCGTCGCCGAAAAGCACAGCGTGACGTTGACCTTTACGCCGTCATCGGTCAGCCGCTTGCACGCCTTCAGACCGTCGAAGGTCAGCGGCAGCTTGATGCAGATATTGTCGCCGAGCGTCAGCAGCTTCGCGGCTTCGCGCAGCATCGATTCGGTGTCGGTCGCGACGACTTCGGCGCTGACCGGCCCATCGACCAGCTTGGCGATTTCGGCGATGACTTCGAGGAACTTGCGCCCCGATTTGGCGATCAGCGTCGGGTTGGTGGTGACGCCGTCGAGCAGGCCGGTGGCCGCCAGATTGGCGATTTCGGCAGTATCGGCGGTATCGACGAAGAATTTCATGGCGGGCGCGACCTTTCTGGAATGCCGCCCTTGTAACGCGCCACGGCGCGCGGCGCTACTATGGCCGCAGAGCTTTTCTTTGCATCGCGCCCGCGCACTTCCTACCTAGGCAGCGTGACCAATTCCCCGATTCCCCGCGTCCGCGTCCTCGTTTTGCAGCACGGGCTCGGTGCGCTCGACTACGCGGCACCGCCCGAACTGGCACTGGCGCCGGGCGATATCGTGCGGGTGCCGCTGGGGCCGCGCGAGATCGTCGGCGTGGTCTGGGAAACCGAGGCGCTGGCGGCGAACGAAGTCCCCGATGCCAAGCTGCGCGCCGTGCGCGGACGCTATGATGTGCCGCCGGTGCCCGCGCCGATGCGGCGGCTGATCGACTGGGTGGCTGACTATTACATGTCGCCACCCGCTTCGGTGCTGCGCATGGCGCTGTCGCTGATCGCGCTCGAACCGGCACGCAAGCTCATCGAATACCGGCTCGGCGGCGCATTGCCGGTGCGCGCCACGCCTCAGCGGCTGCAGGCGATCGAGCGCCTCGAAGGCCGTCAGGGCAGCCCGCGGGAACTCGCCGCCGCCGCCGAAGTCTCCGAAGCGGTGATTCGCGGGCTGATCGCCGGTGGCACGCTGCTGCCGGTCGATGCCGGCCCCGAACGCGCGCCGCCGCAGCCCGATGCCGACTTCGGGCAGCCGGTGCTCAGCTATGAACAGGCGGTCGCCGCTGCAGACCTCGTCACGGCCGTCGATGCCCATGCCTTCGCACCGTTCCTGCTCGACGGCGTTACCGGCTCGGGCAAGACCGAAGTCTATTTCGAAGCTGTCGCTGCTGCATTGCGCGCCGCCGATGATGGCCTGGGCGGGCAGATCCTCGTGCTCGTCCCCGAAATCGCCCTGACCGCACCGTGGCTCGAACGCTTTGCGGCGCGCTTTGGCTGCGCGCCGCTGGCGTGGCATTCCGACCTGCGCGCCAGCGAGCGCCGCCGGGCGTGGCGCGCCGTGGCAGACGGCGGCGCGCGGGTGGTCGTCGGCGCGCGCTCGGCGCTGTTCCTGCCGTTCGTCAACCTGCGTCTGATCGTTATCGATGAAGCGCACGAGGCGAGCTTCAAGCAGGAAGACGGCGTCAGCTACCACGCCCGCGACGTCGCGGTGATGCGCGCGCAGGCCGAAGCCATCCCGATCATCCTCGCCACCGCCACGCCCGCCATCGAAACCCGCGTCCAGGTCGCACGCGGCCGCTACACCGAACTCAAGCTACCCAGCCGCTTCGGCGGCGCACAGCTTCCCGATATCGACACCATCGATCTGCGCACCAACCCGCCGGCACGCGGCCGCTGGATCAGCCCGCCATTGCTCGCGGCGCTGCGCCACAATCTGGAAATCGGCGAACAGTCGCTGCTGTTCCTCAACCGCCGCGGCTATGCGCCGATGACGCTGTGCCGGGCGTGCGGCGAGCGCATCGAATGCCCGCAATGCACCGCCTGGATGGTCGAACACCGCCTCACCCAGCGGCTGATGTGCCATCACTGCGGCTATCAGACGCCGCCACCCCCCGCCTGCCCGGCGTGCGGCGCTGAAGGCATGCTGGTGCCATGCGGCCCCGGCGTCGAGCGCGTCGCCGAAGAAGTCGCGCAAGTCCTCCCCGATGCCCGCGTCGCGCTGGTGACGTCGGACACCATCTACTCGCCCGCGCGCGCTGCCGCGCTCATCGCGGCAGTCGACGCCGGCGATATCGACATTCTCATCGGCACGCAGTTGGTGACCAAGGGCTACCACTTCCCCAACCTGACGCTCGTCGGCGTCGTCGACGCCGATCTCGGCCTCGCCGGCGGCGATCTGCGCGCCGGTGAACGC
>CALDHQ010000301.1 GCA_937894055.1 uncultured Polymorphobacter sp. | reverse complement strand
GCAGGGGTCACCCCTGCCCGCCGGAGGCCCTTATCTGCCATCGAGCGCGCGGCGGCGCGATGTCAGGATCAACCACGCACCTCCGATGACCAGCGGCAGGCTCAGCGACTGGCCCATGGTCAGGCCCGTCGCCAATGTACCCAACTGCGCATCGGGTTCGCGGAACAGCTCGACGATCAGCCGCATCGCGCCGTAGCCGATGCCGAACACGCCGGCGAGCAGCCCCGGATAGAGCCGTGCGCGGGTGCGCCAGAACAGCAGGCTGAGGATGATGAACAGCACCAGCCCTTCGAGCACGGCTTCGTAGAGTTGGCTCGGGTGGCGCGGCAGCGGGCCGGCACCGGGGAAGGTCATGCCCCAGGATACGGTGGTGACGCGGCCCCACAGCTCGCCGTTGACGAAGTTGGCGAGGCGCCCGAAGAACAGCCCGACCGGCGCGGTGACCGCGACATAGTCGAGCAGCCGCAGCTTGCTGATTTTCTGGCTGTTGGCATACAGCATCACCGCGATGATGACGCCGGCGGTGCCGCCGTGGAAGCTCATGCCGCCTTCCCACAGATAGAAGATCGACAGCGGATCGGCGGCGAACTTCGGCAGGTCGTAAAACAGCACATATGCGATGCGGCCGCCGAGGATGACGCCGAGCGTCGCCCAGGTGATGAAGTCATCGACTTGCGGCTTGGTGTAGGGCGCGTCACCACGCACGATCATGCGGATCAGGTACCACCATGAAAACAGGATGCCGGCGATATAGGCGAGGCTGTACCAGCGCAGCACCACCGGCCCGGCTTCGAGCGCCACCGGCGACAGCCCCAGCGCGGTATAGTCGAGCGAAACGCGCATGAATTCGAGCATGTGTGGCATTTTTCCCTTTGCCCGCAGGCGATGGCCGCACCATAGTCGCCCCAAGGCAGAACACAATTGCCACATGGCTTCAACTTGACCTTGGGAGATCCCGCGTGTCCGACGCACTTGAACAATTCCGCAGCGAAACGCGCGCCTGGCTGGAGGCGAATTGCCCCGCCGAAATGCGCCTGCCGCAAACCAGCGAAGACGAAACCTGCTGGGGCGGCCGCAACTTCAAATTCACCAGTGAGGCCCAGAAGGACTGGATGGACCGCATGGGTGCCAAGGGCTGGACGGTGCCCGAATGGCCCAAGGCCTATGGCGGCGGCGGGCTGAGCAAGGAAGAAGCCAAGGTGCTGTCGAGCGAGCTGCGCCGCATCAAGGCGCGCTCGCCACTCAATTCGTTCGGCATCTGGATGCTCGGGCCGGCGCTGCTCAAGTTCGGCAGCGAGGAACAGAAGAAGCATTATCTGCCGCAGATCGCCCGCGGCGAAATCCGCTGGTGCCAGGGCTATTCGGAGCCGGGCTCGGGTTCGGACCTCGCCAGCTTGCGCACCTCGGCTGAGGACAAGGGCGACCATTACCTCGTCAACGGCCAGAAGGTGTGGACCAGCTACGCCGACAAGGCCGACTGGATTTTCTGCCTCGTCCGCACCGACCCGACGGTCGCCAAGCACCACGGCATCAGCTTCCTGTTGTTCGACATGGCGTCGCCGGGCGTCAGCACCGCGCCGATCAAGCTGATTTCGGGCGCCTCGCCGTTCTGCCAGACGTTCTTCGACAATGTGAAGGTGCCCAAGGAAAACCTCGTCGGCGTCCCCGGCAAGGGCTGGGACATCGCCAAATATCTGCTGACGCACGAGCGCGAGATGATCGGCGCGATGGACACCGGCGATGCGCGCGAGACAATGGCGCAGGTCGCGGCGCGCAAGGTCGGCCTTGAAAACGGCACGATCGCCGATGCCGCGCTGCGCACCGACATCATCCGCCACGAAATCGATGCCTGGGCGTTCGCGCTGACGATGGAACGCGTCAAGGACACCGCCAAGGCCGGCCAGGGCGTCGGCGCGCTGTCATCGATGCTCAAATACTATGGCACCGAGCTCAACAAGCAGCGCATGGAGCTGCTGATGTCGATCGGCGGCAGCGACGGGCTGCTGTGGGAAGGCGACAACAAGGGCGACGGCGACCTGTCGCGCGGTTGGCTGCGCAGCCGCGCCAACTCGATCGAAGGCGGCACGTCGGAGATCAACCTCAACATCATCGCCAAGCGCGTGCTGGAATTGCCGGGCGCGTAAGCGAATCCCCCGCCTCTGCTCCCCTCCCGGAACGGGAGGGGCCGGGGGTGGGTTTTTGTTTCAATATCGGGGTTGGTGACTGGA
>CALDHQ010000300.1 GCA_937894055.1 uncultured Polymorphobacter sp. | reverse complement strand
CCCCTCCATGGTGTGACTGTCATGACACACCCCTTGCCAGCTTTGTGGCAGGCCCCAATATGAACGCACCAGGAACATCGGCGGAGATGCTGGACTTTCCGAGTCCAGCGGTCCGGCTCCGGACCTACCTCATCTGGTGTTCAGCGCGGCAGCCTCGTCTATATCTAGTTGCCGGGCGCGCGTGTTTCGGGCATGTATCGCGACCGGGGAATTGAGGGGGAAGTATCGTGTTCGACGCCGTACAGCTTCAGGGGCACCACCAGGTGCAGGTGGATCGCAGCCGCGATTCCATGCTGACTGATTTTGGTCGCGCAACGCTGGATGACCGCTACCTCCTGCCGGGGGAAAGCTACCAGGATCTCTTTGCCCGCGTCGCATCCGCCTATGGCGATGATGCCGCCCATTCCCAGCGCCTGTATGAGTATATCAGCAAGCTCTGGTTCATGCCGGCCACGCCCGTGCTCAGCAACGGGGGCACCAGCCGCGGCCTGCCGATCTCGTGCTTCCTCAACGAGGCGAATGACAGCCTCGAGGGCATCGTCGGGCTGTGGAACGAGAACGTGTGGCTGGCGTCGCGCGGCGGCGGAATCGGCTCCTACTGGGGCAATCTCCGCTCGATCGGCGAAAAGGTGAAGACCGGCAAGACCAGCGGCATCAACGCAAAACAGATGATCGAAGCGCCGCTGAAAGCCTATCTGCTGCTCGGCGTCGAACCCGAACTCGATTGCCAAAATCCGCAGCAGGCGCTCGCCGCGTCGGTCGTGCAGGGCCCGGCGTTCCTCGGCAAGGCGGCGGACTTCGGCTTTGGCGACACGACCGACAGCCCGGCATCCAATACGCTGTCATCGGTCAAGATCACGACTCTGCCGGCTGTCGGAACCGGCACCCTGACGCTCAATGGCGTGGCGGTGACAACGGGGCAGGAGATCGCGCTGGCCGACCTGACCAAGCTGGTGTTCACGCCGCAGGCGGATGCCACGACGGCCGTCTTTACCTTCCAGGTGCGCGACAACGGCGTCACGTACAACGTGTATGCCGACGAAGAAGGGCCCCAGCGCCCCTGGTCCTTGGGTTTGTTTCCGCTCATCATTTCATCCGCCAGTTGGCAGAAAATTGAGTCCGGCGTGACCCAGCGGGTGCGCCTGCTGGACCGGGTGATGGCCGATGTCTATGGCCCGCAGCAACTGCTCGCCCGCGGCCTGCACGAGGCAAGCGACCGCCGCGACGGTGCATTCGTGGCGATCAACTGCGCTGCGATCCCCGAGAATCTGCTCGAAAGCGAGCTGTTTGGGCACGAGAAGGGCGCCTTCACCGGTGCGGTCAAGACCACCGAGGGCAAGATCGAGATGGCGGCCGGGGGCACGCTGTTCCTCGACGAGGTTGGTGACATTCCGCTGCCGCTGCAGGTCAAGCTGCTGCGCTTCCTGCAGGAACGCGTCATCGAACGCATCGGCGGCCGGCGGCCGATTCCCGTCGATGTCCGCATCATCTGCGCGACGCACCAGAACCTCGAAGCGATGATCACCGCCGGATCGTTCCGCGAAGATCTCTACTACCGCCTCGCCGAAATCGTCGTGCGCATCCCGTCGCTGTCGGAGCGCCAGGGCGACGCCGAACTGCTCGCGCACCACTTCCTCAGCAAGTTCGCGCGCGAGCACCGCCGGCAGATCAAGGGCTTCACGCCCGCCGCACTGGCGAAAATCGCCGACTGGCCGTGGCCGGGCAATGTCCGCGAGCTCGAAAACCGCATCAAGCGCGCCGTGATCATGGCCGAAGGCAGCCGGCTGACCCCCGACGACCTCGATCTCGGCAGCGGCGACGAGGAAAGCACCTCGCTCAACCTCAAGCGCGTCCGCGAAATCGCCGAGCGCCGCGCCATCGAGCAGGCGATCGCGCGGTCGGAAGGCAATATCTCGCTGACCGCCAAGCTGCTCGGCATCAGCCGCCCGACACTGTACTACATGCTCAAGGACCACGGCCTCGAAGCCTGATTTCGGACGCGGCGCTGCGATTTTTATGACGCCCGTGCTTGCACTCGGCGGCGGCGCGGCCTAAGGCACACGCCGGTCGGAGCGTGGCGCAGCCTGGTAGCGCATTAGACTGGGGGTCTAAGGGTCGCAGGTTCGAATCCTGTCGCTCCGACCAGTTTCCCCCAAATCGCCAAATTCAGCGCGGCCAGGCCTCGACAGCCACCCGCCGCCGTGCGTCGCAATCGACATAGAGCGCGGTCACGTTGCTGACCCATGCCACCGCTTCGCCTGCGGTCGTGAACATGCGCGGCAGCGGCGCGCAGGCGATGCGGCTTTCAGCGGGCGGCGGCGACAGCGGCATTGGCGGCATCGATGCTGGCCTGCCCGATGTGCACGCCGGCAGCATCAGGGCAAGCAACGGCAGCAGCGGGGCTTTGGACATAGCGGATGACCTCCTGGGCGATGGGGTGGCGGGCGTCGGCATAGCGGCGCGCGCGTTCGGACGCGGCGACAAGTGCCGCCTCGCGATCTGACGTGCGTTTCTGTGCCTGGGCGATTGCAGCCGCAGCGGCGCGTGCGGCGCGGGCCTGCCAGATCTGGCGCTCGGCCATAGCGCCGCGCTGTTCGGCGGCGTGATTGAACCAGACGAGTGCGGCGACGGCGATGAGCCCCGCCGCGAGTGGCTTCCAGTGGCGCAGCAGCCAGCCGAGCAGTAGCGCGCTCATTGCGGCGTTCCGTCAGCCGGCGGTGCGGGGGCATCGGGCTCGGTGGTTTCCTTGAGCTTGGTCGCGACCGCACCGCTGGTGTTGGCGATGCCGAGCGCGCCGGCGAGTTCGGTCAGGCTGACCGGCAGGCCCTTGAAGGTCGCTGCCGCCGCGGTGCCGATGATCGCCAGATTGGCGAGCAGCCAGGCATGGCGCGCCAGATCGGGCGTGCTGTTGTCCTTGCCGCTGAGCAGTTGCTGCGCCCAGCGTCGCATCTGCGCGGCGTTCATGCCATGGTCCGATACAGTGCGGCTTCGGCAGCGCGGCGGCGCGACAGGCCGGCCAGCACGACCTTGCCTTGCCGGTTCCAACGCGCGAACTGCGCGGCAGCACCGGCAAAGTCGCCAGCGCGGTGCAGCGCCAGCAGCGTCGAGCGCGCCAGTGCCGTCGCGCCGAGGTTATAGGCAAAGCTGACCAGCGCATCGAATTGCGGCTGACTGGTAGGCGCGCCGGCGATGGCACGACCGACTTCGCGTGCCAGCGCCAGCAAATGGTCATTGAACACCGCATCGGCATGCGCTTGCGTCCACACCTGCCCGATGCGGATGCGCGTGCCGTCACTGTCGCGCGTGCTGCCCCAGCCGATGGTCGGGACGTCGTGCGGCGTCGGCAGATAGGCGTGCAGCCGGCACTGCTCGAACGCCTTGATCAGCGCGATGCCGGCCGCCGACGGCATGCGGAAAGCCGCCGACGTACGATCGGTTCGGGTGGGGGGAATGGGGATCGACATGACGCACCTCTTCGTTTCGAGGTGGCATCATGTATCCCAATTGGTTACTTATGTCAAGCTAATTCACGTTTATGGCGTTGTGCCAGCTCGACATAGCCCGCTGCACCGGCGCGGTTGCGGGCAATATCATCGGGTTTCAGGTCGCGCAGATACACCGCCGGCCGACCTGCCCACAGCTGCCCCGCCGGAATGCGTTTGCCCGGCGTCAGCATCGCGCCGGCCGCCAGCATTGCGTCGGATTCGATGACGCAGCCGTCCATGACAATGGCGCCAAGCCCGACAAAGGCATGGTCTTCGAGCGTGCAGCCGTGGATCATCGCGAGGTGGCCGATCAGGCAGTCTTCGCCGATCACCGTGTTGAATTTGCCGCCGGTGACATGCACGACGCTGCCGTCCTGGATGTTGGTGCGCGCGCCGATGGTGATGGCGCCGACATCGCCGCGCACGACGCAATTGTACCAGATGCTGGCGTGCGCGCCGATCGTCACATTGCCGATGATCCGCGCGCCGGGTGCGACGAATGCGTCCGCCGCGATATCCGGCGCGACGCCGTTGAAAGCGATGATGGTCATGGTCAAGAGCCTCCGGCGGGCAGGCCTGAGGCCTGCACCCATTTGAAGAGCGCACAATAATCGGGTGCAGGGGTCACCCCTGCCCGCCGGAGGCGCTGAACACCTCGCGCGTGATGTAATGCGTGATGTGCGGCCGGCCGGGGTGGCCGACGGGCATCATCGGGTGGTCGAAATCGGCGCCGGCATCGCGCGTCATGCCAAGCCGTTCCATGACCCGCCACGATTCGCGGTTGGCCAGCGTGGTAATCGCGGCGATGCGGTTGACTGCCGGGTCGGCGAAGCCGTGCACCAGCGCGGCACGCGCCGCCTCGGTGGCATAGCCCTGGCCCCAGCCGTGCCGGTCAAAGCGCCAGCCGATTTCGACTTCGCCTTCGATCGGTGTGTCGGGCGCGCCGTCCTTCAGGCCGCAGATGCCGAGAAACACGCCGTCGCTGCGCCGCACGATTGGCCAGAAGCAATAGCCGCGCAGCGCCAGCGCGGCCTCCTGCCGGTCGATCTGCGAATCGGTCTCCTCGCGCGACAAAGGCGCCAGAAAATGCCGCATGACATGCGCGTCGGCGTTCATCACCGTCGCCGCGTCGCGATACGCCGGCGTCCAGTTGGCGAGGATCAGCCGCGCGGTGACGATGGGGGTGTAGGTCATGGCGTGGCCTCGTAAACAACATGCGGCCGCAGCGGATCATCGGCGGCGAGCCTTGGGTGATCGAAATCGAGATCAGCACGCCGGACCATACCGGTGCGCTGCATGACGCGCTGCGACGGCAGGTTGGCGACCGTGGTGAAGGCGATGATGCGGTCGATGCCGCTGGCGAAGCCCCAATCGAATGACGCCTGTGCAGCCTCGCTGGCCAGCCCCAGCCCCCACGACTCGCGCCGCAACCGCCAGCCGGCCTCGATGCTGCCCGCCGGCACCGCATCGAACGTCACGAGCAACAGGCCGCAAAAGCCGATGAACACCCCGTCGGCCTTTTGTTCGAGCGCCCAGAAGCAAAAGCCGTGCGCGGCCTGCGCGGCAACCATGCGGTCAATGGCGGCGTCACTGGCCTCGCGGCTCAGCGGCGGGCCGAGATAGCGCATGACCTCGGCGTCCTGCCCCATTTCGGCAAACGGCGCACGGTCGCTGTCGCGCCACGGCCGGATGCGCAGCCGCGCCGTCTCGATCACGGGAACAGCGGTGCGGCCTCGAGCCCCGTCGTCTCGGGCAGGCCGAACATCAGGTTGAAGTTCTGGATGGCCTGACCGCTCGACCCCTTCACCAGATTGTCGATCGCCGCGATGACGATGGCGCGGCCGGGTACGCGGTCGGCAAAGACGTTGAGCACGCAATGGTTCGACCCGCGCACCATCCGCGTCGCCGGCGCCACGCCTTCGGGCAGCAGGTGGACGAAAGGCTCGTCGATGTAGCGGCCGACGAACGCTTCGCGCAGCGCGGCGACCGAGGCCTTGGTTTCGACAATCATCGTCACCAGCTCGCCGCGGTTCATCGGCACCAGATGCGGCGTGAAGCTGACGATCACCGGCGCACCGGCGCGCAACGACAGTTCCTGCTCGATTTCGGGCATGTGGCGGTGATGGCCGATGCCGTAAGGGTGCACCGCCTCCGCCACTTCGGGAAACAGATTGGCCTCTTTGAGGCTGCGTCCCGCGCCCGACACGCCCGACAGCGCATTGATGGTGATGCGGTCGGTGCCGATCAGTCCGGCCTCGACCAGCGGCAACAGCCCGAGCAGCACTGCCGTCGGATAGCAACCGGGGCAGGCGGCAATCGTCGCGTCGGCCAAAGCCATGCGCGCATATTCGGTCAGGCCGTAGATCGCACCCGGCAGCAACGCCGGTGCCGGGTGCGCACCGCCGTACCATTGCGCGTAAGTGCCCGCGTCCTTGAGCCGGAAATCCGCCGACAAATCGATGATCTTCGGACCTTTGACCTGACTGAGCAATTCCGCCGACGCCGCATGCGGCAGGCAGCCGAACACCGCGTCGATCCCCGCCCAGTCAATTTCCTCGGCCCGCACCAGCGCCGGCAGCCGCGGATAGGGCGCGAAATGCGGCCAGACCTGCGCCATCGTCTGCCCGGCCTTGGCATTCGCCGACAGCGCCGCGATTTCAATGCGCGGATGCGTCAGCGCCAGCCGCACGAGGTCGGCGCCGGTGTAGCCTGACGCGCCCAGCACTGCGATGCGGATGGGTTTGGTCATCCCAGCAACCGCGCCGCATCACGCGCGAAGTAAGTCAGCACGCCCGAACAACCCGCGCGCTTGAACGCCGTCAGCGTCTCGATCATCGCCTTGTCGCGGTCGAGCACGTTGGCAGCGACCGCGGCCTCGATCATCGCATATTCGCCGCTGACCTGATACGCGAACACCGGCACGTTGAAGCTGTCCTTCACGCGGCGCACGATGTCGAGATAGGGCAGGCCGGGCTTGACCATGACGCTGTCGGCGCCTTCGGCCAAATCGAGCGCGACTTCGCGCAGCGCCTCGTCCGAATTGGCATAGTCCATCTGGTAGGTCTTCTTGTCGCCCTTCAGATAGCCGCCCGAGCCGACCGCATCGCGGAACGGGCCGTAGAAGGCGCTGGCGTACTTCGCGGCGTACGACATGATCTGGACGTTGGTGAAGCGCTCGCCCTCAAGCGCGGCGCGGATGGCGCCGACGCGGCCGTCCATCATGTCGCTCGGCGCGATGATGTCGGCGCCGGCACGCGCCTGGTTGAGCGACTGGCCGACGAGGATCTCGACGCTCTCGTCGTTCAAGATCCGCGCCTGCGCATCGAGCACGCCGTCATGGCCGTGGCTGGTATAGGGGTCGAGCGCGACATCGGTGAGCACGCCGATTTCGGGCACCGCCGCCTTGATCGCGGCAATCGCCCGGCACATCAGATTGTCGGGGTTGAGCGCCTCGCGGCCGTCATCGCTGCGTGCAGACGCCGGCGTGTTGGGAAACAGCGCGAGGCACGGAATCCCCAGCGCCGCGGCTTCCTTGGCCGCAGCGGCAAGCAGATCGACCGAAAGCCGCTCGACACCGGGCATCGAGGCGATGGGCTCGCGGTTGTCACGCCCGCCGGTGACGAACAGCGGCCAGATCAGGTCGGCCGGCGACAGGCGGTTTTCGGCGACCATGGCGCGCGACCAGGCGCTCGCGCGGGTGCGGCGCAGACGGAGAGCGGGATAAGCGGCATATGTCATGGCCTCGCCGTAGCGCCTTGCCCGGACTTTGTCATCCTTGCAGCAGCCGCTCGGCAATCGCCTGATAGGCCGGCAGCGACGTCGGATCGAAGTTGAAGTTGCCCGCCAGCGGGTGCGAGGCAAAGCGCGCGATGACCATCTCGGCGGTCGGATCGATGTAGATCGCCTGGCCGTGGATGCCGCGCGCCGAGTAGGCGCCGTGCTTGTTGTGCATGACCCACCACATGTTGCGGTAACTGCCGCCGGGAATCGTCGGCGCGCCACCGACCTTGAACGCCTCGCGGTCGCCGCCACGGGTGATGTCGGCGATGACCTCGGGCGGCACCAGCTGCTTGCCATGCGCGCGGCCGCCATTGCGCATCATTTCGCCAAAGCGCGCCTGGTCGCGCAGCACGGCATTGAAGCCGCCGCCGCCGAACGCAGTGCCCAACGAATCCACCGTCAGCAGCGCGTCATGCTCCATGCCGAGCGGCTGCCAGAAATGATGGCTGATCAACGCTTCGAGCGGCTGGCCGGTGACGCGGCGCAAAATCCACGCCAGCACTTCGGTGATCGCGGTCTGGTAGCGGAAGCCTTGGCCGTGCGGGCCGTTCTTCGCCACCGTTTCAAGGAAGGCGTAGAAATTGCCCGGGCCGGCATAGCCCGGCGGCTGCGGCAACAGCCCGCCCGCGCGCGCGAAGTTCCAGATGCCGGCGGTCGGTTCGGTATAGTCTTCGGAAAATTCGATGCCGAGCCGCATGTCGAGCACGTCGCGGATGCTGGCATCGCCGAAGCCGCTGTGCGCCAGTTCGGGCAGATACTGGCTGACCGGCGCCGCCGGGTCGAGCCGGCCATCGGCGACAAGCATCGCCCCCAGCGTGCCGACAAACGACTTGGTCACAGAATAGGCGATGTGCGCCGTGTCAGGGGTCAGCACGCCGAAATAGCGCTCATAAACGATGCGGCCCTTGTGCAGCACGACGATGCCGTCGGTGTAGTTCGCATAGAGCGACTCTTCCCAGGTCATCGGCCCGGCAAAGGCGCTCGGTTGGAGCGGCGTGCAGGTGACCGCATCAAGGTCGTCGCGCAGCGCATAGGGCAGGTCATGCACCGGCCCGCCGCGCGCCACAGCCACGGTCGGGACCAGCTGCCGGTAGTTCGAAAGCGCCCAGCGGGATTTTGGGAAGGTGTTGAAACTGCCGTCGGTGAAGCTGATGATCTTGTCGCGCGGGGGCGGCGCACCGACCATCCAACCGAGCCGGACGGGGTCGCTGTCGTGCGCGTCGGGATAGGTACGCGGCGCGGCAGGCGCAGCTTGGTTCGACTGGTTCATGACGACTCCCCGAAAATTTTCCCGAGCCTAGCCACAGCGTGCCCCACTGTCATCTGCCGAACGCGCACCTATATCGGGGGGGCAACAACAGGAGTTCGACATGGCAAACGCGCTTTACGCAGTGGTGATCGACGGCAATCAGTGGCGCATTTCGCACAACGGTCAGCTGTTCGACCGCTACCCGACCGAGGCGGCTGCCGTCGCTGCCGCCCGCACGACCGCCGAAGCCGCCGTCGCCGCCGGCTTTGAAACGCGCGTCGTGGTGGAGACCGCCAACGGTGGCTTCCGCGTCGAATGGAATAGCGCCGACGCCGCAGCATAACGCCAGCTCATAGGTTGACGTGTGCGGCAACTGGAGGTGCCCGATTCGATTTGCTAGCCCTGACAGCACGATGCCAGCGGTCGGCCACATGACCGCGGCGGGAGGGGAGTTCGGTCATGCAGCAACTTAGCGCCACAGATGCGTCGTTCGTCTATATGGAGACGCCCAACACGCCGATGCACATCGGCTCGCTGGCGATTTATGACCCGTCGACGGCGCCGAACGGACTGGTGCGCTACAAGGATATTCTGGCCCACATCGAAGCGCGACTGCACACCGCACGCAGCTTCCGTCAGCGGCTGGTGCAGGTGCCGGGCAACCTAGATCACCCCTATTGGATCGAAGACCCCGATTTCGATCTTGAGTTCCATGTCCGCCACATCGCGCTGCCGGCGCCGGGTGACTGGCGGCAATTGTGCATCCTCGCGGCGCGCATCCATGCCCGCGCGCTCGATATGTCGAAGCCGCTGTGGGAATTCACCATCATCGAAGGCCTCGACAATATCCCCGGCCTGCCCAAGGGCAGTTTCGCGCTGCTGTCGAAGGTCCACCATGCCGCGATCGACGGCATGTCGGGCGTCGACATGACGTCGGGCATCCACAGCCTTGAGCCTGGTTCGCCGCCGCCGGCGGTCGAAAAGCCGTGGAAGCCCGATGCGCGACCGGGTGTCGGCGAGCTGCTGTTCCGCAGCTATATCAACAGCATCGGCCAGCCGTTGCGGCTGGCGCAGGTGGTCGCGCAATCGGTGCCGGGGCTGGCCAAGCTCGGCGCATCGGTGACCAAGGGCGAAGTCTCGCTGGCCGGCATGAAGGCGGCGCCGCGCACGCGGATCAGCGGCAAGGTCGGCGCGCACCGCGTCTTCGAAGGCCGGGCGTTTTCGCTGCGCGACGTCAAGGTCATGCGGACGCTGCTCGACGGCGCGACGGTCAATGACGTCATGCTCACCGTCGTCGGCGGGGCGTTTCACAAATACCTCGACAGCAAGGGCGAACTGCCCGCCGATCCGATGCAGGCGATGGCGCCGATTTCGGTGCGCGCCGAAGGCGAAAAGGGCGCGATGGGCAATCTGGTGTCGG